>JAMNXX010000111.1 GCA_023623095.1 Bacillota bacterium
AATAGCCTCTTTACGTCTACGTAAAGAGGCTATTTTATTAAATGTCCGCAGGGTGGCCTGTGGCAAAATGATAGGATGAATTCATAGAAACAGAGTTGAAAGAGGAGGTGGCAACCAAATATGTCAAGCTTGGAATTAAAAAAGCAAATCGTAGCGGAAATCCAAGAAAAGTTTTCGAAGGCACAGGCAGCAGTTATAGTTGAATATTTGGGATTGACAGTTGAGCAAGCAAATGAGATGAGGAAAAAGTTAAAAGAAGCAGGCGTCGAGTATAAAGTATATAAAAATACATTGATGCGGCTGGCTGCAAAAGAAACAGCATTTGAACCGCTGTTAAAAGACTTAACAGGGCCAAATGCGATCGCTTTTGGGTATGAGGATCCAGTTTTGCCCGCGAAGATTTTGAATGATTTTTCAAAGCAATTTAAGAAGCTTTCATTAAAAGCGGGAGTGATAGAGGGAGAATATTGCGATCAAGATAAGCTTAAGGCTATCGCTGAGATCCCCACAAGAGAAGAGTTGCTTGCGAAATTCCTCGGAAGCATTCAATCCCCATTATCCAAATTTGCTTATGTAGTTCAAGCAATTGCAGATCAAAAAGAACAAAATGCAGAGGCATAATTCTTCAATGCAAAAATTTCGGAGGTGTATAAAAAATGACAAAAGATCAAATTATTGAAGCAATAAAAAATATGAGCGTATTAGAATTAAATGAACTGGTAAAAGCATGCGAGGAAGAATTTGGCGTATCCGCTGCAGCACCGGTTGCAATGGTTGGCGCAGCAGCACCGGGTGCAGGGGCGCCTGCAGCAGAAGAAAAATCAGAGTTTGATGTTGTTCTTGCTAGTGCAGGAGCGCAAAAAATTAAAGTTATCAAAGTAGTAAGAGAGATTACAGGATTGGGACTAAAAGAAGCAAAAGAATTAGTAGACAATGCTCCAAAAGCAGTAAAAGAAGGTATCGCAAAAGAAGAGGCAGAAGAAATCAAAGCAAAATTAGAAGAAGTTGGGGCAAGCGTCGAATTAAAATAATCTTCCGGACGCAAAAAAATGGCACCCTGGATTTTTACAGGGTGCCATTTTTGTATAAAAACGTATACGCATATGGACTATTATAACACAAAAAACACAGCTTGACAATACATATCCCTTATGATATCATTATATATTGCCACATGACCAAAAGGGAAACAAGTAAGTATAAAAAATGATTCAATTGCCCATAATATAATGCATGTGTAAAATGATCGTGATATTTTATTTTTAACTATTTTGAATGGGTCGAAAGCTTATCCAGTGCAGGTAATTTGCGGATTTCGTACGGCAAAGATGATAGCAAACAAAAATATTGTTTGCTACATTATATTTTACAAAAGTTCTGAGATTATTACAAGGGGTGAAAATTTATGCCACATCCTATCCAAGTTGGTAAAAAAACAAGAATAAGCTATGCGAGTATCGAAGAAGTATTGCAAATGCCAAATCTGATTCAGATTCAGCGTGAATCTTATGAATGGTTTCTGAAAGAAGGATTGCGAGAAGTTTTTGAAGATATTTCACCGATTCAAGACTATACTGGCAATCTTATTCTTGAATTTATAGATTATTCCCTTGACGGAGAACCGAAGTATGATGTTGAAGAATGCAAAGAGAGAGATGTTACATATGCGGCGCCGCTGAAAGTAAAAGTCCGCTTAATCAATAAAGAAACAGGAGAAGTAAAGGAACAGGAAGTATTCATGGGGGATTTTCCATTGATGACGGATAAGGGAACATTTATCATCAATGGTGCGGAAAGGGTTATTGTAACGCAACTGGTTCGCTCCCCCGGCCCTTATTACGCTGCTGAAATCGACAAGACAGGAAAGAAATTATTTTCTACCACAATTATTCCGAATCGCGGTGCTTGGTTAGAATACGAGACTGATCCGAATTCTGTTATATATGTACGAATCGATCGCACGAGGAAACAGCCGATTACAGTATTGCTTAGAGCTTTGGGGTTTGGAATGAATGCGCAAATCACTCAGCTTTTGGGCGAGGATGAACGTTTGCTGCATACACTGGACAAAGACAATACCAATTCCCAAGAAGAAGGGCTTCTGGAAATCTATAAAAAGCTCAGGCCCGGTGAACCGCCGACAGTTGAAAGCGCAAAATCTCTTTTGGATTCTTTATTTTTTGATCCCAAGAGATATGATTTAGCGCGGGTGGGACGTTATAAATATAATAAAAAACTGGGGGTTGCCAATCGAATACGTGGCAGAAGAGCGGCGGAGAATATTTTACATCCGGAAACCGGAGAGCTTTTTGTTGAAATAGGGCAGCGAATCGATCGGGAAATGGCGCTCGCAATAGAAAATGCAGGGATCAAAGAAGTGTATGTACTGGATGATGAAGAAAATGTTGTGAAAGTAGTTGGGAATCATTTTGTAGATATTCGTCAGCATATTCCTTTTAATATAGAAAATTTAAATATTCCGCAGAAGGTACATTATCCTGTCCTAAAAGAAATATTAGATACATATAAGGACGAGCATGACATTTGCGAGGCTTTGAAGGAAAGAAGAAAAGAATTGTCTCCTAAACATATTATTGTCGATGATATTGTTGCTTCGATCAGCTATATCCTGAATTTGGCACATGGGATTGGGGACGTAGACGATATCGATCATTTAGGGAACAGAAGATTGCGCTCTGTTGGAGAACTGCTCCAAAATCAATTCAGAATTGGCCTCTCCAGAATGGAAAGAGTCGTAAAAGAGCGGATGACCATACAGGATGTGGATGTCATCACTCCTCAAGCATTGATCAATATCCGGCCCGTGGCAGCTGCAATAAAAGAATTTTTTGGAAGCAGCCAGCTGTCTCAATTTATGGATCAAACAAATCCACTGGCTGAATTAACCCATAAAAGAAGACTGTCTGCATTGGGACCGGGAGGGCTTTCAAGAGAAAGGGCAGGGTTTGAGGTGCGAGATGTCCATCATTCTCACTATGGACGTATTTGCCCGATTGAAACACCGGAGGGTCCCAATATTGGGTTGATCGGTTCTTTAACGACTTATGCAAGAATCAATGAATATGGATTTATTGAAGCCCCATATCGAAAAGTCGATAAAAAAAGGGGAATCGTTACCAATACGATCGAATATTTGACGGCAGATGAGGAAGATACGGTTGTGATTGCGCAAGCAAATGAACCGTTGGATGAAGAAGGAAGATTTGTCAATCGCAGGGTTACTGCGAGGGCAAGAAATGGGGTAATTGATGTTGTGCCCCGGGATGAAGTCGACTATATGGACGTTTCACCCAAACAGGTCGTTTCGGTAGCGACGGCGATGATTCCGTTTTTGGAAAATGACGATGCGAACCGTGCATTGATGGGTTCAAATATGCAGCGTCAGGCTGTTCCGCTGATTCGAACGGAAGCCCCGATTATCGGAACGGGGATGGAATATATATCCGCAAAAGATTCAGGCGTTGTTGTATTGGCAAAGAATTCAGGGGTCGTTGAAAGAGTTACCGCAGATGAGATTGTCATTAGAAGAGATTCGGATGGAGGAAAAGATCGATACAGACTTTTGAAATTCAAACGATCCAATCAAGGAACCTGCATCAATCAAAGACCGATTGTCAATAAGTACGACCGTGTTGAGGAAGGAGAAGTTATTGCAGATGGGCCTTCTACGGATCATGGGGAAATTGCTTTAGGAAAAAACCTTTTAGTAGGGTTTATGACATGGGAAGGCTATAATTTTGAGGACGCGATATTATTGAATGAGCGCCTCGTCATGGAAGATGCGCTCACATCCATCCATATAGAGGAATATGAATCGGAGGCAAGGGATACGAAATTAGGTCCTGAAGAAATAACGCG
The DNA here is from genome assembly GCA_023623095.1 of Bacillota bacterium. Classification (GTDB taxonomy): domain Bacteria; phylum Bacillota; class Clostridia; order Peptostreptococcales; family Thermotaleaceae; genus JAMNXX01. Next base: position 3,880 of record JAMNXX010000111.1, read on the forward strand.
CGATATCCCGAACGTAGGGGAAGAAGCTTTAAAGGATTTAGATGAACGAGGAATTATTCGGATTGGAGCAGAAGTAAATTCCGGAGATATTTTGGTGGGTAAGGTTACGCCAAAGGGAGAAACAGAGCTGACTGCAGAGGAACGATTGCTGCGAGCGATATTCGGCGAAAAGGCAAGAGAAGTTCGGGATACATCCCTTCGTGTTCCCCATGGAGAATCCGGGATTATTGTTGATGTAAAAGTATTTACTCGAGAGAATGGAGATGAATTGCCTCCAGGCGTTAATGTACTCGTAAGGTGTTATATTGCTAAAAAACGCAAGATCAGCGTTGGAGATAAAATGGCAGGAAGGCATGGGAACAAAGGGGTTATCTCGCGAATACTGCCCGAAGAGGATATGCCTTTTATGGAAGACGGAACGCCGCTAGAAGTTGTTTTGAACCCGCTTGGTGTTCCTTCACGTATGAATATCGGACAGGTGCTGGAAGTTCACTTGGGGCTTGCAGCAAAGAAAAAAGGGTGGCTTGTAGCCACACCGGTATTTGATGGTGCGAACGAATATGATATCATGGAAGCTCTGAAAGATGCAGGATATCCTGAAAACGGCAAGTTGACGCTTTATGATGGAAGGACAGGTATGCCCTTCGACAACGATGTTACGGTTGGCTATATGTATATGTTGAAGCTGCACCATCTTGTAGACGACAAGATTCATGCAAGAAGTACAGGACCTTATTCTTTGGTGACCCAACAGCCGCTGGGCGGGAAGGCACAATTTGGCGGTCAACGATTTGGAGAAATGGAAGTTTGGGCATTAGAAGCGTATGGAGCTGCCCATACCCTTCAAGAAATCCTCACAGTAAAGTCAGACGATGTGGTGGGGAGAGTCCGAACCTATGAGGCGATTGTTAAGGGAGAAAATATACCGGAGCCTGGCGTGCCTGAATCGTTTAAGGTATTGATCAAGGAATTGCAAAGCTTGGCATTAGATGTGAAGGTGCTTACGGAAAAAGACGAAGAGGTAGAAATCAAAGAATCAATTGATGATGAGTCTATAGGAGAGCTAGATGCCATCCTTGACGGGGAAGACTATTTGCCAAAGGCGAAAGATGTTTCTGAAGACGATGAAGAAACGGATAAAGAAACAGACGAAGAAACGGACGATGAAACCGTTGAGCTGGATGAAAATTATGAAGAGGAAGAGTATATTCATATCGATGAAGATCTAGAACAAGAGATTGAGAATTTTGAAGATATTGATGAGTATGAGGAGGATTTTTAACTTTTCCTCCTATCTGCTTCTTTTCATCTACACCATAATGAAGGGAGAGAAACTCCTTGTTCGAGCTAAATTATTTTGAATCAATAAAAATCGGCCTTGCATCACCGGAAAAGATCAGAAGCTGGTCGAAAGGAGAAGTAAAAAAACCGGAGACGATCAATTATCGCACTTTAAAGCCGGAAAAAGAAGGATTGTTTTGTGAAAAAATATTTGGACCCACAAAGGACTGGGAGTGTCATTGTGGTAAATATAAGCGGGTACGATATAAAGGAGTTATCTGTGATCGATGCGGTGTTGAAGTAACAAAAGCAAAGGTTAGACGCGAAAGGATGGGG
>JAMNXX010000210.1 GCA_023623095.1 Bacillota bacterium
AAGGCTTTTCCAGGAGCTGGGTTGTAAAAAATCCCCTGATATGCTTCATTCAAATTCGGTTTCTATCTATTTGAGCGGGATTTTTTTGATCACGGTTTTGATTGCAGGAGCCCTCGGATTTTATGCGTATCGGGTTTCCGGAAATCTTTTTATCAGCATTTTAGCGGGGATTGTGACGCTGGTTCCGGCGAGCGATATTGCTGTGACAGGGATCAATTGGCTGACGATGCGGATGATTCCTCCGACTTTTTTGCCGAAAATGGAATACCGGGAAGGGATTCCGGATGAAGCAGCTACCATTGTGGTGATTCCGGCGCTTCTAACGAGCGTTGAGATGGTTGAAAAGCTGTTAGAACGGTTAGAAATCTATTATGCGGGCAACAAGGACAAAAATATTTTTTTCGGGCTGATTGGAGATTTCAAAGACGGGAAAAATGAGACGGAGCCTGAGGATGAAAAAATTGAAAATGCTGCGGCAGAAGGAATTCGCAGGCTCAATAAAAAATACGGACGGGATGGCGATCGTTTCTTTTATCTTCACCGGCGCCGGCAGTACAACGAAAAACAGAAACTCTGGATGGGCTGGGAGCGGAAAAGGGGAGCCCTCGTCGAATTCAATGAATGGTTGTTAGGCGCAAAGGATACTTCTTTTTATCGAATTGTCGGGAATCCTGCGAATTTGATCGGAAAGATTCGATATGTGATTACATTGGATGCGGACACCCGCCTCTATTTAGATGTTGCGAGAAAGCTGATCGGTACCATTGCCCATCCCCTTCATCATGCTGTGCTGGATGGGGAGAAAAAGATCGTTGTTGACGGATATGGGCTTATTCAGCCGAAGATCGGAATTGATGTGGACAGCGCAAATCATTCTGTGTTTACAAAGATTTATGCAGGGCAGGGCGGGATCGATACATATAGCACCGCTGTTTCCGATGTTTATCAGGATTTGATGGGAGAAGGGATCTTTACAGGAAAAGGCATCTATGATCTGCATGCTTTTTCCAATACATTAACAAAAGCGATTCCGGACAATACGTTGCTGAGCCATGATCTGCTGGAGGGCAGTTATCTGCGGACAGGGCTTGCTACGGATATCGAATTGATCGATGGGTATCCCGGAAAATATAGTTCTTTTATGGTTCGGCTGCACAGGTGGGTGAGAGGAGATTGGCAGCTGATCCGTTGGCTGAAGGGGACCATAAGGGATCGGACAGGAAGAAAAATTAAAAATCCCCTTTCACTGCTGTCGAGATGGAAGATATTTGATAATTTGAGAAGAAGCTTAGTATCTGTAAGCCTTCTGCTCCTTTTTATATTGGGATTGACTGTTTTTCCGGGGAGAGCATCGATCTGGATAGGATTTGGATTTTTTGTATTCGGCATGCCTCTATGGCTGGAAGGGCTCAGCCTTATCTGTTCAGGATTTCAGGGATGCGGAAACAGAAAACTGAACCGAAATATCATATATGGAGCAAAGGCAGTATTGTATCAGATTGTGCTCCAATTTGTATTTTTGCCTTACCATGCGTATCTGATGAGCGATGCAATCCTGAGAACGCTTTACCGGGTCTGGATTTCAAAGACAAATTTATTGGAATGGACGACTGCAGCAGATGTAGAAAGGAGATTGAAAAACGATCTTCAAAGCTTTATCAAAAGAATGCGAATGGCGATTGTCATTGCATTGATTCTTTTGATCTTGGTCCTGTTGCTTAACGTTCAAAATACAGCATATGCAGTTTTGTTTGGTGTAATCTGGGCTGTTTCTCCTGCTGTTGCATATTGGATTAGCAGAGAGGAGAAAGAAGAGATCCTTCGATTGGGAGAAGCGGATCACCAAACCCTTCGACGGATTGCAAGAAAAACATGGGCATATTACGAAGATTTTGCAGGAGCACAAGATCATTATCTGCCGCCGGATAATTACCAAGAAAATCCTCCAAATGGGGTGGCCCATCGGACTTCCCCAACCAATATCGGATTTTATTTGCTTTCCATTTTGGCGGCACGGGATTTGGGATACCTGACAACAGGAAAAATGCTGGAGAAGATCAATCAGACATTAACCACTGTCGAAAAGTTGGATACGTGGAAAGGGCATCTGTATAATTGGTATAATACCAAGACATTGGAACTGCTCCGTCCCATGTATATTTCGACGGTAGACAGCGGAAACTTTATCGGGTATCTCATCACGCTGAAACAGGGCTTATTGGAGTATCTGGAGAGACCGATTCTTGATCCCAATCTGATCCGCGGTTTAAAAGATACGTTCGAATTGATTGATGAAGAAGAAAGGGCAGATGTGGATTTTTCCATTCTGTCTCGTAGAGAAGAAATGACTTGGAACGAATGGATTGAATGGATCGATGCAGCCCAATCGGTTCAAAAAGAACTTCCAAAAGATATTTGTGAAACGCTGCGGCCTACGCCGTTTAATCAAAAGCAGTTTTTGGAATGTCTATCAAAAGTAAATTGGGCGAAAAAGTTTCAAAATATGCTGGAAGATTTACAAACAGAAACCGATCGACTCTTTGTCGCTCCAATTTCCCAGGAAGAGAAAGAAAGCGGCGGAGAAATATACAACCAGCTTGAAGTTCTTGGAGACGGTGTTTCTTTAAATGCCCTAAAGGAATTGTATGATCATCTGCTTCGGCAGGCTGATCAGAGGATGGAATTGGATTTTGCTTCCGATGCAGAAAAGGAAGCACTGCAGCGTTTTAAAGAAAAAATCAATACAGCCAAAAACAATGTAGAATCCATGATCGGTGCGGTGCATGATCTGGTTTCGCGGATCGATGGGATCGTTGAAGAAACGGATTTCAGCCCGTTATATGATCCGAAGAAAAATTTATTTTCTATCGGATATGATGTTCATGAAAATAAGCTGACAAATTCCTATTACGATCTATTGGCTTCAGAAGCGAGGGTAGCGAGTTATATTGCCGTTACCCGCAGGCAGGTTCCCAAAATTCATTGGAAGCGATTAGGGAGGACGCTCACGATTGCAGATGGATATAAGGCGCTTGTCTCATGGACAGGAACGATGTTTGAGTATTTTATGCCGCCGCTGATATTGAAAAACTACAGAAATACATTGATGGATGAAACATATGCTACGGTCATCAATGCGCAGAAGCAGTACGGAAAGAAAAGAAATGTTCCCTGGGGCACGTCTGAATCCGGATATTATGCATTTGATATGCATTTGAATTATCAGTATAAAGCATTCGGCGTACCGGATCTGGGATTGAAAAGGGGATTGGTCAATGATATGGTGATTTCCCCTTATTCAACAATTCTAGGGCTTCCTTTTGAACCTCAAGGAGTGATGGAGAATCTCTATCGGCTGATCCGGGACGGGGTAGAAGGAGCATATGGATTTTACGAAGCGATTGATTACACGCCGGAGAGGCTGGTTCACGGGCAGAAAAAAGAACTGGTGAGAAATTTCATGGCACATCACCAGGGGATGATATTGCTTGCTCTGAACAATTACTTAAACGACAATACGATGCAAAAAAGATTCCATTCCGATCCGGTGATCGCATCCGGAGAGATCCTGCTTCAAGAAAAGATCCCTGTTCGAGCGATCATCACAAAAGAATATAAAGAACCTGTAAGACCATTGGAAGTGCCAAAGAGAGAAGAGATCAAACTTGTGAGGAAGTATCATGAGCCTGCGGAGATTCTTCCCCGATGTCATATTCTTTCTAATGGGAAGTATTTTGTGATGGTAACGGATGCGGGAAGCGGATACAGCAAAAATGAAGGCATACAAGTAAGCAGATGGAGAGAAGACAGGTTAGCAGGGAAATACGGCACATTTATATTTTTGAGAGATGTTGAAAAGGATCGGGTCTGGACTTCTGCATTCGATCCCCTCGGTGTAGAACCGGACGGCTATCAAGTCAATTTTTCATTGGATAAAGCTGAGTTTTTCAGAACGGATGAAAATATCGATACTCATACGGAAATTGTCGTATCTCCGGAGGACGATGTAGAAATTCGAAAAGTCAGCTTGACAAACCATCGAAGTGAGCCTGTATTGATCGAGGTAACGAGTTATTTTGAAACGGTTCTTGCAGATCAGGCTGCAGATGTGGCCCATCCTGCTTTCAGCAATTTATTTATTCGCACGGAAGCAATAGAGCAGTATGGAGCTTTGATCGCATCTAGGAGGCCCCGGATGGAAGGAAATCCAACGATTTGGGCAGCACATATTTCTGTTGTGGAAGGCGGCGAGACCATCGGAAATATGCAATATGAAACGAATCGCAGCAATTTCATTGGCAGAGGCAGGGATATTTCCGATCCCGTCGCTTTGTCTAAGCCCCTTTCCAATACGACGGGTCCTGTGTTGGATCCGATCATGAGCATCCGGAGGCTGATCAAAATTCCTCCCGGAGAAAGTGCAACCGTTACCTATATTACCGGAGTCGCCAAGGACCGGGAGACGATCCTCGAGATTGCGCAAAAATACCATGATCCCGCTTCGATAGAAAGAAGTTTTCAGCTGGCTTATACCCGAAGCCAGATGGAGATGGCCTATCTGGATCTGAAAGCGGAAGAAGTGGAAACGTATCAGGATATGATTTCCCATATTGTTTTCTTGAGCCCCTGCAGGAAAAAATATGAGGATATTTTGAAGAAAAATGAAAGAGGGCAATCGAATCTTTGGGCATATGGAATATCGGGGGATTATCCGATCGTTCTGCTCAGCATCAAACGGGAAGAGGATATGGATCAGGTGATTCAACTGCTCAAGGCCCATGAATATTGGAGGATGAAAGGTTTAAGCGTGGATCTGGTTATCCTCAATGAAGATGAGAGCAGTTATCTGCAGCCGCTGCAGCAGCTTTTAAAAGAAACGGTACGCAATAAATATGGAAACGATATGCAGGATCGTCCGGGAGGTGTTTTTATTCGAGATGCCAATGGGATGCCAAAAGAAGATATCCATCTGCTTTATGCAGCTGCTCGGATCATTTTAAAAGCAGGAAACGGATCGATTCGCGTTCAGCTTAAGGTGGAGGACTGTGCAGAAGATCTTCCGGAAGAAAAGCGTTTTAGCGGGGAAATCACCTCGTATCCCAGCAAGGAAAGGCCGTTGGATCTTGATTACTTCAATGATTATGGCGGATTCCAAAAGGATGGAAAAGCATATGTGATTCGGCTGAAAGAAAATATGCATACGCCGGCGCCGTGGATCAATGTTTTATCCAACAAGGGATTTGGATGCATTGTTACGGAAAGCGGATCCGGATTTACTTGGGCAGAAAACAGCCGTGAAAATAAATTGACCCCGTGGTCCAATGATCCGGTATCCGATACCCCTGGAGAGGCGATTTACCTGCGGGATGAGGAAAATGGAGAATTTTGGACGATTACACCTCTCCCTGTCCGCCGACAAGAGACATATACCGTTTAT
>JAMNXX010000045.1 GCA_023623095.1 Bacillota bacterium
CATGTACAATCAGTATCTTCTTGTTTTCTTCTTTTTTCATCTCCAATGCATCTAATCCTACAGCATATCCTCCTGTAGGCTTTTCCCCTCGTGTCACAATCACATAGATTTTATCATCGGCTTTGCAAGCCAATGCTCGTTCTAAACTCTTATACCTTGGTAAAATTTCCTGAATTTTTTGCGGAATTTCATTCTCGCTCAATACCGTAAAAGGCACTCCTTCCTCATCCTTTTCGAAGTATTTCACTGCATAAACAACAGCTACAATGAGAATGATTGCAAGCAGAAGGATGAATATCGTTTTCCAATGCGGTACTTTAAACTTTAATTTCTCTTTCATCCAGATCCCCCTTTGACCAAGTATATACTAATTAGTATTCCAAAGGGGGTACAAATATTCTTTTCTTACTTCATCTTTACAACTTCTTTCACCGCTTGTACAATATCCTGTGCCGTCAAACCATATTTTTTCATCAGTTCCTCTCCCGAACCGGATTCTCCAAATGTATCCTTGACGCCGATTCGTTTCATCGGTGTTGGGCAATGTTCTGCCAGTAATTCTGCAACAGCAGACCCCAACCCTCCGATGATATTGTGCTCCTCCGCCGTAACCACCGCTCCTGTTTGCTGAGCCGCCTTTAAAATCAATTCCTCATCGATCGGCTTGATCGTATGAATATCGATTACTTTGATCTCAATTCCTTCTTCTTTCAAAATTTCCCTCGCCTTCAACGCCTCAGCCACCATCACTCCGGTTGCGATCACCGCCGCATCTTTTCCCTCTTCGAGCTGGATTCCCTTTCCTATTTCAAACTGCAAGGACGACGGTTCATATATTACTGGAACCTTTGCCCTGCCCAATCGGATATAAACGGGTCCTTGATAGCGAGCAGCTTGAAGCACGGCCTCCCGGGTAGATACCGAATCTGCGGGATTGATGATCGTCATATTTGGAATGGCACGCATACATGCGATATCTTCCAATGCTTGATGGCTTGCCCCATCTTCCCCTACCGTAATCCCTGCATGAGTTGCACATATCTTTACATTCATTTTTGGATAGCAAACAGAATTTCGTATGATCTCAAAAGCCCTTCCAGTGGCAAACATAGCAAAGGTGCTGGCAAACGGGATTTTCCCGGCCGCAGCAAAACCGACAGCAGTTCCGATCAAATTTTGTTCTGCAATTCCCATGTTAAAAAAACGATCCGGAAACTCTTTTTTAAATGATATCGTTTTTGTAGAACCGGACAAATCCGCATCTAAAACGACAATATTTTCATTTGTTTTTCCCAATTCAACCAATGTCTTTCCGTAAGCATCTCTCGTAGCAACCTTTTCCATTATCCTTGCACACCTCCTAGCTCTCTTAATGCGATTTGAGTTTCTTCATCATTCGGGGCCTTTCCATGCCAGTCTGGAGCATTTTCCATAAACGAAACCCCTTTTCCTTTAATGGTCTTTGCAATAATCATTGTCGGCCTGCCCTTTGTTTTTTCAGCTTGTTCCAATGCCTCAATAATTTCTTCAAAACAATGGCCATCGATTTCTAATACATTCCACCCAAAGCTTTCCCATTTCTGTGCAATCGGTTGGATGCGCATCACATCATCATTTTTCCCATCAATTTGCAATCCATTATAATCCAGAATCGCCGTCAGATTATCCAATTGATAATGGGCTGCTGCCATGCCTGCTTCCCATACGATTCCTTCTTGCATCTCACCGTCTCCCAACAGTACATAAATTCTGCTTTCTCTTTTATCCAATTTTAATGCCAGTCCCATTCCGATGCTGGCTGAAAAGCCTTGGCCGAGGGAGCCCGTAGACATTTCTACTCCGGGCGTTCCTTTCATATCCGGATGTCCCTGCAGCATCGCATTGAGCTTTCTCAATTTGAAAAGTTCCTCGCGAGGGAAAAAGCCTTTCCTCGCTAGAGCGGCATACAATACAGGAGCAGCATGACCTTTTGACAATATAAATCGATCTCGTTCTTCCCATTTCGGATTTTCCGGTTCCACTTTCATCTTATAAAAATATAATGCTGTAACGATATCAGCAGCAGACAGGGAACCCCCCGGATGTCCTGAGCCCGCTTTATGGATAGATTGTATAATATCTTGTCGAATTTCCGCAGCAATCTTTTTTAATCGTTCCAAATCTTTTTCTTTCATTTCACTTCCTCCTTCTATGATTCATTTTCTTTAAATCCTTCTCCAAGAACTTCATGAGCGGTCGTAACGATTACAAAAGCTTTCGGATCGATTTTATAAATGATATTTTTCAGCTTCGATACTTGTGAACGATCCACCATACATAGCAATACTTCTTTATCCACACCTGTATACATCCCTTTTCCTTTCAAAACCGTAACCCCTCTATCTAGCGCATCCAGTATTTCTTTTCCTATCTTCTCCGATTGATCCGAAACGATGATAAATGCCTTTGCATAATCAAGTCCTTCTTCAATAAAATCTGCAACTTTCACCAATATATACAGAGCCATAATGGAATAAAGAGAGGTTTCCAGACTTTTATCGATGATTCCCGCAGATGCCACAATCATCAGATCGAACACCATCATCCATTTGGCTATACTAAAGTACGGAATATATTCGTGAAGGATCGCTCCTGCCAGATCGGTTCCTCCCGTCGTTCCGCCCGCCCGAAACACGAATCCGATGCCCACACCCATCATAATGCCTCCGTACAAAGAAGCCAAAAGCAAATCATCTACAACCAGCCGATTCTCCCCCAAGAGAATCGAAATCATGCGGATAAAAAAAGACAGTGCGAAAGTTCCATATGCAGTTTTTAATCCAAATCGTTTGCCTAAAGCAATGACCCCGATGATAAACAGCGGAATATTTGCAATTAAATTGGTAATGTCTATCGGGATTCCAAATAATTTTTGCACCAGAATAGCAAATCCCGTAACTCCTCCTGGTGCAATCGTATTTGGCTCAAGGAAAAAAAACAGTCCGAAAGACATCAGCAATGTCCCAAATGAAATCATGATGTAATCGGAAATAATCGACAATCTCTTTGGCATGTTTTCACCTCAATTTTAGCGTACAACGGCCTCGAGTGCATTCAGCTTATTAATAATTTATCCAATTTTTATGATTTCTAGCAAAAATAAAAATTGAGCCAACCCTTCAAAATTTATAGAAATATTCTCGCGAAAAAGCAGATAGAGGCGTATTCAGTTTGGATTCGAGTATATATGTTATACCAATCATCGATAACAGTTAAACAGCATCCAAAAAATTCCCATTGCTTCCTTATTCAAACGCTGATTCTCTTTTCATTTTTTTCTACTAAACAATACTTTTACCATAAAATGAGGCAATGCCATCATCCTTTTGTAGCGCCAAGGCTCTTTCAGCAGTCGATAAAACCATTCTAATCCAAGGTCCTGATAAATTTTAGGGGCCCTTTTCGCTGTCCCTGCCCAAATATCGATACTTCCGCCTACCCCCATCGCAACCTTAACCTGAAGCCGCTTCCGATATTTATATATCCATTTTTCTTGTTTGGGTGCTCCCAAAGCGACAAACAGTACATCAGGGCTGTTTTCATTAATCTGATCCAATATTCCTTCCTCTTCAGAAACATCAAAATATCCATGGGTTGTTCCAGCAATGCGAATATTCGGGAATGATTTTGAAATATTTTCCGATGCCTTTTCCGCTACACCCGGCTTCCCTCCGAAAATATAAATACTTTTTCCATGCTGATGGCAATATTTTAACACTTGATGCATCAAGTCCACGCCCGTTACTCTTTCTTGAAGCGCTTTATGTAAAATTCTAGAAGCATAGATCAGCCCAATCCCATCTGGAACGACCAAATCTGCAGATTGGATGATTTGGAGCAGTTCAGGATCCTTCTGCGCTTTCATGATAATCTCCGTATTCGGTGTTACCACTATTTTGCAATGTTGTTCTGCTTCCAGCCATTCCGCTATCTGATTTTGCGCGTCTGCCAAAGAGACATTATCAACAGGAACATTCAAGATATGTACCCTATTTCTCATGAGCATCTTCTCCTTGAACCAATAATCGTATCAAAAGCAGTTCATTCATATGGACTCTTTCTTGGAGAGCTTGTACACGATCGTTTAATACTTCTTTCTCTTGTTTATAACAATCCCATTTTTGTTCTACCGCTTTTAACAATCCATCTACTTCCAAATCATCGATGCTGCACAAGATCTCCAATCCCAAAGATTTCATGAAACTATCGATCTTCGGGTCATAGGAAACAGCTATCATAGGCGTATTCATGATAGCAGCAAAAATTAAAGAATGCAAGCGTACCCCAATTAGAAGATCCAAATTCCCCACAATGCCCAAGAGCGTTTGCACATCATAACGATTTTTAATAAAAATTGCTTTATTTTCCATCTCTTTTTCAATCTCTTCTAAAATATGCATGTCTTCTCCATAGTGAAAAGGAATAAAAACGATGTTTGCATCATATTGATGGATCAAGGAATCTGCCGCCTTGCAGATAGCTTGCCTAAATTTCTCATTTTTCTGCCACCCTCGTAGCGCAAATCCGATTAAAGGTTTATCGAAGTCTTCACAAAGCCCTTCTGCTTCTAAGATTTGCCTCCCTACAGATAGATCTCCTTTCGGCAATGTGATCACCGGATCAGCCGTTACATGAATGGGCGGTACGCATACACCCAGATCTTCTAATTCCTTTTTCGATTTTTCATCTCTTACTGTAATACAATCTACTCGATTTAAAACCCATCGCACCATCAGCCGATTGAGCCGACGGTTGATCGGCCCAATCCCTTGGCTGTAGATAAATACTTTCTTTTTTAGAAAAATGCCAATCATCATAATTCCTAAATAATAGATAATGCTTCTTCCGCTTGTAACATCCTGCAGCAAGCTTCCTCCTCCACTGATCAGAACATCGCAATTTCGGATGGCTCGATAAATTTTTCTAATATTTTTTCGATCAATCGCATGCACCGAATGCCTCCTAGCTGTATTTTGAGGATGAACTGATAAAACCGTGATTTCTAAATCCTCAATTGCTTTTTTTAAATTGCCTACAATCGAAGTCAAAATGGATTCATCTCCGGCATTATTAAATCCATAATAGCCGGAAATCACTATTTTATACATTCGGTTTTTCTCCTCTCAGCATTTTTGCCCCCCTGATAAGTGCATGCAAAATGAGAATATAAACAATCCCCAGAACGATTCCGAACCCCAATGAGTAAATGGTACGCAATATCGATAAAATCATCGGTGTTCTCAGATGACAAAAAGTATTCACAATGGATGTTTGTCCAATTACTGCAAGCAGTCCGGCACCAAAAACCAGCCATCGATATCCTTTTGCTGCCGCATATATACCTGCCATCAGCGCAGGAAACGCTACTAAAAATTCCTTCGTACGCGGCCGCGCAAGC
>JAMNXX010000321.1 GCA_023623095.1 Bacillota bacterium
AAAGCTGTTTGATTTGTTTCTCTGTCGCATCCGGTTTTAATAAGGTGTGATCGATATATTCTGTGATTTTCACTTGCTGTTCTCCTCCCAAAAAAATATTTGCTTTTGTAAAAAATTCCTTGATAAACTCGTATTCTTTTCATTATCAGGATATTCTACAAATTTGTATCGGGGCTTCCTTTATCACTGTGTTAATGGTCAATACTATTGATTGTAGCGGTATATCTCGATTTTTGTGCATATTTTGTTTATTTATATTCCTAGTCTTATTTTATCACAAATACAAGTTCCAGCGGGTAAAAGCCGGCTTTTTTCCCTTCCTACTTTGGTTTTATGTAAAGGCGCCCAAAACCTGAAAGCTTGAAAAACTAGCCTTTATTTCTGCTTATTCCCTGCCAAATGCAAGTAAACCAGCATTCTGACGGAGGCTTGATAAAAAAAGCGGGCTATTAAGCCCGCTCATTTTATACCGTTTAAAATGCTATCTTCCCAAGGAATCAATCAGAAACAACCGATTCATCAGAATTTTCCAAAGATGCATCATAAACGATCTCCCCGTTGAAAATCGTCTTGAGGACATTCACACTGTCAATCTGAATCGGATCGATTTCAAACAAATTCTGATCGAGAACAACGAGATCTGCATATTTGCCTGCTTCGATCGTTCCTATCTCATTCTCCTGGAAGGTAACATAAGCGCCGTTGCTTGTAAAGCTTCTGATCATATCTTTCAAGGAAGCACGTTCTTCTTTATTGAGAAGCCATTTTGGATCATCCATGTGCTGGATATCCTCGACACCGTAATATTCAGCATTGTTCAAGTTTCGCGTTACGCCTGCTTCAATCGCCCAGAACGGATTAGGTGGAGTTGTAACCGGATGATCAGAAGAAGATGCAACAATAACCCCTTCTTTTATAAATGACTGCAATGGATATTCATATTCAGCTCTTTCTCCAAGGAACGGATAATCCACGATTTCCCACCATTCCGGTTCCTTCAGATGCCAGTATGGCTGTGTACTTGCCACAACATCTAATTCCTTAAATCTTGGAATATCCTCTGGCGCAACCAATTGAAGATGGGTAATGGTATTGCGATAATCCCCTTCTGGTGCATGTGCCTTGGCATATTCTAGCGCATCCAAAACATTTCTTGTAGAAGCATCTCCGATAGAATGAACATGGATCTGGAATCCTTCACTATTGGTAATGCGGAAAGCTTCCTTTAACTTATCCATATCCCATAAAAATTCACCGCGATAATCGTCTCCTTTACCGGCTTCAGCCTCATACGGTTCAAGCAAATAACCAGTAACCCCTTCTATCACACCGTCTGCAAAATACTTCGCCGTTGTCACTTTCATTAAATCCGAATTATAGGTATCACGGAGCTTCTTTAATTGTTCAAACTGAGGAGCCAGCTCCAGCTCTGGATCCATTGTCATCGAACTTCGAACTCTTAATTTCAGTTCCCCTTGTTCTTCCAGTGCCTTAAACGCATCAAAAGGTACCGGTGACCCTCCCGATATGGAAAGGATGCCTGTGTAGCCTAATCGATGCAAATTATCTTGGAAAAGTTTCAATGCTTCTACCTGCTGTTCTAAGGTAAACTCTTGCGCCGGAACCAATTGCTCTGCTGATTCTTTCAAAACACCCCAAGGTTCTCCCGTCTCCGGATCTCTCTCAATCACGCCCCCTGGCGGATTTGGGGTGTTCTTGTCAATTCCAAACTCTTCAAGTGCCTTACTATTTACCCAAGTAATATGTCCATCATAAGAAGTAATGATCACCGGTTTATCCGGGCATATAGCATCCAAGCGCTCTTTTCGAGGGCCTATAGAAACTTCTTCACCGCTGAATGCTGCTACTGAAAATCCGCTTCCATAATACATATCCAGATCCGGATGCTCCTCGATAAACTGCTCGATGACTTTCATCGTTTCATCTTCTGTAAGCACCCCATACAAATTAATATTATACAGCTCCGTCAATGCTGTCCCCGGTGAATGCAAATGCGTATCCATCAGCCCTGGAAGGACCATTTTCCCTTCTAAGTCGATTACTTCCGTGCCTGTCCCGATATACGCTTTGACATCATTAGAACTGCCTACAAATACAATTTTTCCGTCCTTGATCGCAACCGCCTCTGCGATTGTGTCATTTTCATCAACCGTATACACCACTCCATTTGTCAAAACCATATCTGCCTTCGCTAAATTCTCATCTGCCGCATAACTGATGCCGTATCCAGAAAACAATACTCCTATTGCTAGAAAAATTGCAACCAAAAAAGCAAAATATCCTTTAACGAAACGAAACCTCATTGATTCCACTCCTTTCGCTAATGGATTTTTACCTGTTTCTCTCACCCCGTCTATTTCCACCTCCTTATCGGTGAGAGAGATTCCTTTGGAAATATTTGATTTTCTCTCACTGCAGCATCATAAAATGCGATGAATGGCGGGCTATCACGCTTTCCCATCTTCGATTTGATTTTCTTGCACATATTCTGCTTAGGGAAGGTAGCCTTTTAAAATCTTACGTGGAATTATTTTCCTCTTTGTACATGATATCATATCTATTTTTCTATGACAATTGTCTATTATATAAATAATCTTTATAAGCTGGATATATTCCTTGAAAATTAAAGATTGAAATCTTTGAAAATTTTCTTTGATACATCTTAATAGATTATATATAATAGAATCAATATAGTATATTTATACTTAACAAGATTATAATAGCGAGGTGCAAATACATATGGGTAATATTCCTCTTTATAAAGTGGAACCGATCGAAAATTTAAAAGAAATGTTGGAAAGAAGTGTAACATTATTTGGAGATAAAACAGCTTTCCTCTGGAAACCAAAAGGCCACGATACCTATCAATCGATTACATATCGCCAATTTTACAACGATGTACAAGCTTTTGGCACAGCACTGATGCATTTAGGCCTTAAAGATAAAAGAATTGCCCTTCTATCGGAAAATCGATATGAGTGGGCTGTTGCATACCTGGCCGTGGTCAATGGTACAGGGATTATCGTCCCCCTTGACCGCGAGCTTCCTGAAAATGAAATTGAGAGCCTGCTGATACGCTCAAAAGCAGATGCAGTTATTTTTTCAAATTATAATGCAGAACAGATCAAAAATATCTCTGAACGCAGCCATGATATTCAATATTTCATCCACATGGATGAAGGGGCGGATGGAAAGCATATCCTTTCATTTCATGAGCTTCTAGAGGGCGGTCGGGAAAAAATCGAAAACGGAGACGATATATTTACAAGCCGCCAGGTCGACAGCAATGCCATGAATATCCTTCTTTTCACCTCAGGAACAACCGAAGCAGCCAAAGCAGTCATGCTCTCTCATAAAAATATCTGTTCAAACTTGATGGGCATGTGCTCAATGGTTTATATCGATGAAAAAGACACTTTTTTATCCGTACTTCCTCTTCATCATACTTATGAATGCTCTTGCGGCTTCCTCTGTCAGCTTTATAGGGGTTCTGCCATCGCATATTGCGAAGGATTAAGACATATTCAAAAAAACATTAAAGAATCCAAAACCACTGTTATGCTTGGAGTTCCCTTAATATTTGAAGCAATCTATCGCAGAATATGGAAGCAAGCAGCAAAAGATCCCAAAAAATTGAAAAAACTAAAAACAGGGATCCGGATCAGCAATTTTCTTAAAAAGTTCAATATCGACATCACTCGCAAATTATTTAGGCCCATTCATGATAGTTTTGGCGGTCATCTACGCCTTTTCATCAGCGGCGCAGCTGCTATGGATCCAGAAGTGGCAAAAGGGTTTCAAGAGCTGGGGATCCATATCATTCAAGGGTACGGCCTTACGGAATGTGCTCCCATTGTGGCTGTGAATCGAGACGTCTATTTTAAGAATGATGCTGCAGGTCTACCGCTTCCAGAGATGGAAGTAAGAATAGACTCCCCAAATGAAGAAGGAATCGGTGAAATTGTCGCCAAAGGTCCAAACGTTATGTTGGGATATTATGAAAATCCTGAGACCACTGCTCAAGCATTGAAGGAAGGTTGGTTCTATACCGGCGATCTTGGATTTATCGACTCAGATGGTTTTGTGCATATAACAGGACGAAGGAAAAATGTCATCGTCACCAGAAATGGAAAAAACATTTATCCTGAAGAAATTGAGACTTTATTAAACAGAATTCCTTACGTTAAGGAATCGATGGTATTCGGACTGCAAAACGATCATGGCGATGATGTGACTGTCGCTGCTCAAATCGTCCCTGACTATGAAAATATTCAAGAAGATTTCCCAAACGCCGAGCTTTCAAAAGAAGAAATCTATGAATTGATCCATAAAGAAGTCAAAAACCTCAATAGACAATTGGTCTCTTATAAAAGAATTAAAAATGTCAAACTACGCGATCAAGAATTTGCAAAGACAACTACGCGTAAAATCAAAAGATATATTGAAGAAGAAAAGATAAAAAAATCAATGGAATAAATTAAAGGAGAGTTTCGACTCTCCTTTTAATTTTACCTGTTATTGAAGCTTCTCGCTTTGTAACCGTTATTCCTTTGCTGCTTTCTTGCTCTTCTGCAAGGAAGACATCTTTGTGGTTCATTTTCAAATCCTTTTTCCTTGTAAAAGGCCTGTTCTCCTTCAGTAAAGACAAATTCTGCACCGCATTCTTTACAGGTTAAAGTTTTATCTGCCATTTCCATCCCTCCTTTATTATTTTGGACACTATACATTTTGATACACACGGGCTCCAAATAAAATAATAAGGAGGGTTGTGTTCAAAAAATCATTTATATTTTTATATAGCGTCGGACTCAATTATACTATAACAACTAAATTTTTACAATATATTTTTTCTGATTAAGAAGGTCTTACATTGACAGCCTGTGTCCCGCGTTCACCGGTTTCAATATCAAATTCAACCTTCTGGCCTTCTTTCAGACTTTTATAGCCCTCCATTTGAATAGAAGAAAAATGTACGAATATATCTTCTCCATCTTCCTTTTCTATAAATCCAAATCCTTTTTCAGGATTGAACCATTTCACTGTACCAAACACGCTATGCTGCACCTCCTTCAATTTTCTATACTTTTCATAAAAAAATATTGCTCTTTTCACTTATTATTCGATATAAATAATAAGTTATACTTCAATCAAAAAAATTCCATTTCGCTCTTTTGCAAGAACAATTTTTATCACTTTAATAAAAAAGCGCTTCAACCAACCTTCTTCGCTTTATTGATAGACATAAAAAAACAAAAAACCCAGCTTTTTGCTGGGATAGTCAAACTTGTTATTTTCGTTAAATTTTATATTTTATATAACGCTTTTCAATAACGGCAACAATTTTGTACATGAAATATGCTGCGATCGACAAAATGATAATGCTGAGCATAACCATATCCAGCTGTGCTAT
>JAMNXX010000015.1 GCA_023623095.1 Bacillota bacterium
TATTTGCTTCCCCATCCTCCTATTTTGTTAAAAGAAATAGGAAGAGGAGAGGAAAAAAAAGCGCAGCGGACGATTCATGGGATGCAGGAAGTTGCCAAAGATATTCGGCAAAAAGAGCCGGGTGTCATTATTTTGATTACGCCTCATGGTCCGGTTTTTCAAGATGCGATTGCAATTTTGGCGAGGGAAGAGTTAAAAGGAGATTTCTCTAATTTTGGAGCAGGGGAAGTTCGTTTTGTTAAGAAAAATCATTTAGAACTGGTGGAGAGGATCAAAGAATATGCACATGATGAAGGGATCTGGTGTGCGCTGGTAGATCCGGATATAGAAAAGCAATATCATATTTCCAGCGATTTAGATCATGGCGTGATGGTTCCGCTGTATTTCATTGATCAAGAATATACGGACTATCAAATCGTGCATATTACATATGGACTTTTGCCCGGCGAAGAGCTCTATCAATTTGGAATATGTATTCAGAAAGCGATTCAAGATGTGCAGGAAGATGCCGTTGTTATTGCTAGTGGAGATTTATCCCACCGATTAACAAAGGATGCGCCAGCGGGATATCATCCGAAGGGAAAAGAATTTGACGAAACGCTTATCCGTAGCCTTGCAGAATGGAAAATAGAAAGATTATTTTCTTTGCCTTGGGAGCTATGCAGAGATGCGGGGGAATGTGGACTGCGTTCTGTCCAGATCATGCTGGGGAGCTGTGATGGGTACGAAGTACAGCCGGAGATCTTGTCTTATGAAGGGCCATTTGGTGTTGGATATGGTGTCGCAAAGATTGGGATCGGAGAATTTCATGATAGCAGAAAAATGTTTTCCCGATTGAAAAAAAGCCGCATGGAACGATTGAAGGCGATCCGAGCTGCTGAAGATGAATATGTCCGGTTGGCACGAGAGGCTTTAGAGACTTATGTAAAATATGGGGAAAGAATAGAAGTGCCCAAAACAATAAGTGAAGAAATGATTCGTGAAAGAGCAGGGGTGTTCGTATCTTTAAAGAAAGCTGGAGAATTGAGGGGGTGTATCGGAACCATTCAGCCGACAACGGAAAATATTGCTGCGGAAATTATTCGAAATGCGATTCATGCAGGGACTCAGGATCCTAGATTTTATCCGGTAGAAGAGGGCGAGTTAGACCAATTGATTTATTCAGTGGATGTATTGAAAGACCCTGAGCCGATTAACGGATTGGAAGAACTGGATGTAAAACGATATGGGGTGATTGTTCAGAGCAAAGGGAAAACAGGGCTATTGCTTCCCAATTTGGATAATGTAAACACAGTAGAAGAGCAGGTTTCGATTGCTTTGCAGAAGGCAGGAATCCGTCCGGGTGAAAGCTATCGTCTACAGCGATTTGAAGTAATTCGCCACGATTAATGAAAATAAAGCCTGAATATATGAGATAAATTTACATAGATGTATGGGCGGTCAAAGACCGCCCATACGTTAGCGTTTCAAGAGTTGTAGTACGTAGAAGGATTCACGGAAAGCGGCAGATGTGACTGATAAAAGATTCGATAAGAAAAACCTCTGAAAAATTTCTAAAAATCTGTGTAAACAGCAGGGCGCTGTTGTAGGAGCGATCTTTGACCGCCCGTACATTCGGTTCGGGCGAGCGTAGCTCGTCCCTACAAAATATATTGGACAGGGCGTTCAGTGGGCAGCGGTAGGATTTTGGGAAATTTTGAAGAGCTGTTTTTCTCGAATATTTTATTGAAATCAGATGCGCTTTCCGTGAATCTTTCTGTACACTATAATTCAAATAGCAGTTTAAAACCGTTCCCTATAGTTTATAAAGAAAAAAATTCGCTTGCAATACATAACCGCATATATTCGTAAAGAAAAGCGAATTCCTTGTCAGGAAGAGCGTTCTTTACGAATATATAAGGAACTTTCTGAATGAATAATGCACAATGCTTATTCAGCCTGTGGATAAGATGTGAATAAAAAAATGCGCATCTTCTGAAGTTAAGTAAAATCAATCGGTAGATGCATCTAAACTTATCCACAAACTTGTCCAGAGGTTGCAATTTTATGAAAATGGATGATGTGGATAAATATAAAAAAACGCTGAAACCTATACAAAATACAAGATAAAATTTCTACATGGATAAACACAGATTGTCCACATTAACATAATTTTGGATAGATTCTTATGGGGATATAGGATCAGCATTAATTATTCTAAATTTTTAGGAAATAAAAGCAGGGTAATTCAATTAATTATCAAATAATATATAAATAGAAAGAGGCTTTTTAGAAAAAAGGAGAGAGGTTGTATGGGATGAAAGAAGCATTATTTTACTGCTCGTTAAAAAATCAACAGGTACAATGCTATCTATGTCCTCATGAATGCCGTATTTCAAATGAAGAATTTGGACAATGCAGAATGAGAAAGAATGAGAAAGGAAAATTATATAGTCTAAACTACGGAGTCATCATGGCCTATCATCTCGATCCAATCGAGAAAAAACCGCTATACCATTTTTATCCCGGAAGCAGGATTTTTTCTATCGGAAGTGCCGGCTGCAACTTAAAATGTGAGTTTTGCCAAAACTGGGCTATCGTTCTTGGCCAGCCGTCGGGAATCCGCATGACCGCCGAGGAAATTATAGCGATTGCAAAAACGCAAAGCCAAAATATTGGGATTGCCTATACATACAATGAACCCTCGATATGGTATGAATTCGTTTACGAAACAGCGGTGCTTGCGCATCAAAAGGGATTGAAAAATGTACTCGTTACAAACGGATTTATTCAAAAAGAGCCGCTTAAACAGCTACTTCCCTATATCGATGCGATGAATATCGATCTCAAAGCCTTTCATGATTCATTCTACCGTGAGATCTGCAATGGAAAACTCGATCCGGTGAAAGAAACAATTCGAATCGCTGCAGAGCACTGTCATGTAGAGGTTACCACATTACTGATAGGAGGCATGAATGATTCCATTGAAGAGATAGAGCGCCTAAGCTGCTGGATTGCAGAAATCCGACCGGATATTCCTCTACACTTGAGCCGATATTTTCCTGCATATCAAATGACTGCCCCTCCGACACCGATACCCGTGTTAACGGCTGCACGGGAGGAAGCAAAGAAACACCTTCAATATGTTTATATCGGAAATGTTCATAGAGTAGATCGAAATACATACTGCCCCGCTTGTGGTTCTAAAATCGTCGATCGTTCTTGTATTGTAGAGATTCAAGGGATTGACAGGGAAGGAAAATGCAGCGAGTGTGGGCAAATGCTTTCGATTGTGCGATAATTGGTTTTTTGGAATAGGGCAGGCTTCTGTCTGCATATAATGAATTATAGAGATATGGGGAGGAACGCGTTGAAGTGTAGAGACAAAGACTCCGTCTACATCTATAAATCGGGGAGAATGTTTGAAAAGGTAGGGGAATGGCGGGATGAAAAAATGGCTCCTTTGGATTCTGATATGCATCTTGTGCCTGATCATATTACTATTTGCAGATAACTGCATGAGAAACGGCGGATTAGAAACCGGGATTGAAAAAGAAAATTCCGGTTTTTATTTTTTACCAAAAGATTGATAATATTTTAACGATATAGTATAATGATTTTAAGAGGAGTACAGCTTGTTTGTCATTTTAGAGAGATATTAAGATAAGCCTGTTTAAAATCAAATGCGGGAGTGAATAAAATGATGACGATTCATGTATGTGTTGGAAGCACCTGCTATTTAAAAGGGTCTTATAACATTATTCATCAGATTCAAAGGATCATTGGTGAAAGAGATTGGGGAGAACAGATAACGGTAAAGGCTGCTTTTTGCTTAGGAAAATGTACGGATGCAGTTTGTATAAAAATTGATGATGGTCCCATTGTTTCGGTAAAAGAAGAAGAAGTAGAACAATTTATGGAAGAATGGGTGGCGAGGGGGGTATTGCGTTGAGCGTTTTTAATTTTTCAAAGGCAAATTGTCAAAACTGCTATAAATGTTTGCGTACTTGTCCCGTAAAAGCGATCAAAATTAAAGACGAACAAGCTGAAATCGTAGAGGAACGCTGCATTGACTGTGGGCAATGTTTAATTGTATGTCCTCAGCATGCGCGGGAAATAAAAAGCGATTTAGCGGAAATTAAGGAAGCGATTGCAAATAGAAAAAGGGTCATCGCCAGCGTAGCCCCCTCTTTTGCCGGAGCTTTTGAAATGGATCATGCAGGGCAGTTTGTTGCTGCTTTAAAGACCTTGGGGTTTTATATTGTAGAAGAAACGGCGGTAGGAGCGGAGGTTGTAGCGAAATTTTATAAACGATATATGGAAGAACAAAGGATGGACAATATCATCACGACCAGTTGTCCAGCTACTAACTATTTGGTTCAGAAATATTTTCCGTCTTTATCAAAGTATTTGACTCCAGTTGTTTCACCCATGCTTGCCCATGGGAAATTGATGAAGCATGAATATGGGATGGAAAGCTATGTCGTATTTATCGGTCCTTGTATCGCGAAGAAAGAAGAAGCGATGGAGTTTGAGCATGAAGGCATCATTAATGCGGTTTTAACATTTGACGAGCTTTCAAAGTGGTTGAAGGAAGAAAAGATTGTTCTGCGAGATTTAAAACCTCAAGACTTTGATAAAAAATCTTATCGAGGAGGAAGTGGGTTTCCTCTAAGAGGCGGAGTTTTTGAAAGTTTTTTGGAACAGGGAGAATCTCCTTATGAAATGATTCATGTAGATGGAATTAAAGAATGCATGGAACTTTTTCGAACGATAGAAGAAGGAAAAATCCATCATGTATATGTAGAGGCGAATGTTTGTGATGGCAGTTGTATAGGCGGACTAGGAATGCCTCAAGATGGGGATAGCTCTTTTCAAAAAAAGAAACGAATTGAAGATTATGTAAAGCAAAAAGAAAAGAAACCTCCTTTTTTTTCTTATCCATCCGAGGGTTCGATTCATTTTTCGAAAGTCTTCTTTGAAAAGCCCATTGTAAAGAAACAAGCAAGTGAAGAAGAAATCGATATGATTTTAAGAAAAATGGGGAAATACGAAGCGATTGATGAACTCAATTGTAGCGCATGTGGATACAATACGTGCAGGGAAAAAGCCCAAGCTGTATTCGAGGGAATGGCAGAGATAAATATGTGTCTCCCGCATATGCGAAATAAAGCGGAGCGGCTAACCAATGTAATATTTGAAAATACGCCTAATATTATCATTATTGTGGATGAAGAAATGCACATCAAGGAGTTTAATCCCAAGGCAGAAAAGGCTTTCAATGCAAGGGCTATCGATGTCAAGAATAAACCGATATCGATATTGATGGATGACAGCTGCTTTTATAAGGCCAAAGAGATGAAAGGAAAGCTGATAAATGAAAAAAAGGCATATCCGCAATACGATTTGGTTTTGCAGAAGAGCATATTATATCTTAAAGAGCAAAATGTTA
>JAMNXX010000318.1 GCA_023623095.1 Bacillota bacterium
ATGGTATTCGAGCTGTACCGAAGATTTTCTGCTCAATTAAAATGGATGATCGCATCCTGCCCTTTTTTGAATTTGGCCTCCGGCAACATTTCCCCTGTTTCCGGATCGATTTGAGCAGTCAATAAGGGCTCACTGCTTTCTCCCGATTCATACAGATTAAATTTATTCCCTGCTCCTGCAAACAGGCCTTGCTTATCTTCCACAACTTTAATCTGCGCGTATTCCCCGGTATCCTTCGTCGACAAAAACAGCCTGCCTGTCATATCATCAAAGCTCGCCTGGATCCCCAGGGAAATATTCTTTTCAATTCCGATTTCACCGACAGCCTGATTGATCTTTCTTACAAGCTCTTCAATCGTATTGTCCTTTTCATATGCAATTTCAATATGGATATCCTGCTCCACTCCATTGAGATTGACCTTCTTGCCAAATGTGATCGTTCCATCTTCTTCAACGCCCAGATCCGATAGCTTCGTTACAGATGTGGCTTTTTTCCCATCTGTCGTTTCTACCGCATGCTTGCTGGCAATATTCACACCTTCTGCCAAGCGCTCCACTCTGATTTTATGGGTTCCCTGCACTGCCTGGGCATTCGCCTTCACTGTAAAAATATTTTCATTGGATGAAAAGGCCTTTTTTATCCAGCCCAAATTGGAAATGCTGTTCGAAAAAGTAGTCCCATAGCTCGTCGTCCGGGTCAGTTCTAACTCTTTTCGCGTCTGAATAATAAAGTTTGCAAGCTCTTTATTGATCTCATTGTACTGTTCCTGCCTCCAAAGCGCAATCTGCTTCGTCTGATTCAAACCATCCAGACGCATTCGCTCTACTCTCATTAAACTTTCAACGATCGACTCCGTATCCATTCCGGAAGCCAACCCGCTAATCCGCATGATATTCATACCCGTCATCCCCTTCTACATTCTATCCGGCTACGCTTTCCTGTCCACAAATAATCCCGTGCGCTCCAGCATTTCTCCCACCATATTCAATATTTTTTCAGGCGGAATTTCCCGTATGACTTCTTCTGTTTCGTTATCGATCACCTTCACCATGATCTGCTTTGTCTTTTCATGAATTGAAAATTGAAGGCGTGTATTATGCCATTTGACATCCGAGTTGGATTTTTCTATCGCATGAATCAATCTTTCCTCTCCCGGAAAAGAGTCTTTCGGCTCCTGTCCCTGCTCTACGGCATGCTCTTCAGGCATTGTTTTTCCTAAACCGGTTTGTACCCTTTCTCTTTGTCCTGGTAAAGAATTGATTTCCGGAATCCGAGCACTTCCTTCTATTTTCATCTTCACACCACCTTATTTTCTTTTTCTATGGAATATATCGGCAAGGAAGTGCAGATAGTTTACAAAAATTTTAGTCAAAACTGCCAAAATTCTTCCACTTCCATCCATGCAAAAGTAAAAAGTACCAAATTCAGAAAGTAGTACCGTTTAGCTATTGAAAAAATAAAACGACTTCGGTAGGATGAAAATAAATCTGTAAAAAATATGCATACAATCCTTTGATTTTTATCTGCTAAAATTTCCGTTTCTTCGCTGCAACCCAAAAAAAACAATGGGGTGTTCAAATGGAGAAATTATCTTTAGATCAACTGCTCCTGATGGTAAAAGACATGCCGGTACTTCCCGAAAGCATTCATCAGATCCTTCGATTGACGGAAGATCCGGATTCTACCGTGCAAGATATTGAACGTGAAATCCTCAAAGATCAAAGCCTCGCTTCCAAAGTCCTGCGGCTTGCAAATTCTGCCTACTATGGATATCCGCGAAAGATCGGGACGATTTCTGAAGCCACCATCCTCTTGGGATTTCAAGCAATCCGAAGTCTTACCCTCGCTTCCAGCGTCAATAAACTTCTCATCCAAGAACTTCCCGGATACGGTCTGAAAAAATATGAATTGTGGAGACAGTCTCAATCCTGTGCCATCGTATCCCGGATGATCGCAAGAAAGATAAAATTTAAAAACCCAGAACTCGCTTATGTTGCCGGTCTTCTGCATGATATCGGAAAAGTGATTTTAAACCATTATGTCGCAAAACGATATCAGGAAATCATGGAAAAAGTAAAAAATGAAAACAAATCTTTTTTGGAAGCAGAAAGGGAAATCCTCGGTTTTGACCACAGCCAGGTGGGTGCCAAACTCGCTGAAAAATGGAACTTCCCACCCGAACTCGTAGAGGCAATCGCCTATCATCATGTACCGGAAAACGCATCTATTCTCCCCGTACTTGTCTCTATCGTTCATATTGCCGATGTAATCGTGATGTTCATGGGCATCGGAATGGGAGCCGATGGGATGGCTTATCTGGTTTCCGATTTTGCTCTGCAAACCCTTCAAATCGACGAAGTACAACTGCAGCAATGGATATCGGAAGCAGCGGATCTTCTTTCTGATTCGAGGAGTTTTGATATTTAATTTTTTAACTTTTTCTTCTATATAATGAATATATTTGTTCTCTCTCGAACCTGATGTAAAAATGCGGGACAAAGGAATCCCGCATTTTGTATTGTATTCCCTTATTTCCATACCTACTGAATCAATCCTTCCATTTTAAAAGAATAGGTTCGAAATCTACGGGGAAATCTATTGAAGAAGAAACGAAATTTTAAAATATCCGCTTAACTGTAACAAAAGTTACCGAAAAAAGATGGTAAAACCGTTATGATTAACCTAGTAAATAAAAATTTTACAAATTCTTAATTGAGGAGGAAAAAAATGAAAATAACAAAGGAAATGACAATTGGTGAAGTAATAAGAAAATACCCGCAAGCCGCAAGAATATTAATGGGTTTTGGGATGGGTTGTGTGGGCTGCCCTTCCGCACAAGTAGAAACGCTGGAAGAAGCGGCACAAGTACACGGATTTAATATTGATGATTTAATGGAAGCTTTAAATAAAGTAATACCGTAAGCAATGATGTTTAAAACTTCCGCAATCTGCAGCTCTCCAGAATCAATAATTTTTACAAAATATTTCGCCCCTCAGTCATGCGCAAAAAATTTAGAAAAACTTCAGAATCGCAAAAAATAAAAAAAGAGAAGAAGTAAATATCTCAAAAGCGAAACAGAATCTAGAAATGAAGGCTGCTAAAATTAACAAAAAGGCAAAATTGCTAATAAACGGAATCGATTCAGAATTAGATATCAAAGTTGCAAGAATCAATAAGGAGAGAGAAAACTCATGGATGCAATCGCATTGATGATTCAAGAACATGAAGCAATCCAAAGAATGCTTGCTGTTATTCGAAAATATTGTTATAAAATTCTAAAAAGTACAAAGGTAGAATATGAAGATTTTTATAAAATCATCGATTTCGTAAGAAACTACGCAGATAAGCACCACCACGGCAAGGAAGAAACTATGCTTTTTAACCGAATGATGGAGGAATTAGGCCCAATCGCAGAAAAACTTGTTAATCATGGGATGCTTGTCGAACACGACTTAGGCAGGCTGCATGGAAGCTGCCATCCAAAGAGTCCTGCAGGGCGATGACATGTCAAAGCTGGATATCATTGCAAATGCCATTTCCTATACCCATTTGCTCAGCAGACATATCGAAAAAGAAAACAATGTGATTTATCAATACGCTCAAAAAAACTTATCCGAAAAAACAATCAAAGAGCTGGATGCGAATTGTGAAAAATATGAAAAGGATGCTGAAAAAGAAAATATCCAGCAAAAATATCTGGAACTGCTCAATGAATTGGAAGCAAAAGTATAATCTATTGTTAAATCAAATTTGGTTCGGCTAAAATAACAATTTTGGTCGAACCAAATTTGTTTTTAAATTATTTTTATAAATGTATTATTCCAGCCTCTTGAAATATTGAATTGTATCGGTACTATTTTTGTTATTGACGATACAATTTATTTATTATATGCTAATATTAAAAGTATAATGAAAATATTTATCTTTTTGTACTGCTTAACTGTTTTTGTATTGTAGTACAATTATTTAATTTAAGGAGGAAATATCATGAAAAAAATTGATGCACATGCGCATATGCGTGTAGGGCATCCTGGAAGCTGGCGCAATTTCAGCATAACTCCTCAAGAATTGATCTGTCAAATGGATGAATATGAAATCGAAAAAACTGTTATATGCACTCTCCCAAATGAAGAAACCCAAAAAGCCGTAAATGAATTTCCGGATCGCTTGATTGGAACCGTTTGGGTAAATCCGCATGAAGGAAAAAAGGCAGTTGCGCAAATCTATGATTACATCACGCATCACAACTTTAAAGGGATTAAATTACAACCTCTTGCACATGCCTTTGTTGCCAATGAACCGATCGTTTATCCAATCGCTCAAGCAGCTGAAAACCTAAACGTCCCCCTTTTCATCCACTGCGGCCATCCGCCCTATTCGCTTCCGTGGAGCATCGCACAACTTGCAGAAGCATTTCCAAAAATCAAAATCGTAATGGTACATATGGGGCATGGTCACGGCGTATATATCCAGGCTTCTATCGATATGGCTAAAAAATATCCCAATCTCTATTTAGAAACATCCGGTATGCCTATGCATACCAAAATTCAAGAAGCTTATGAACAAGTAGGAGCGAACAGAGTTTTGTTTGGCACCGACATTCCTCTGCACCATCCATCTGTAGAAATTCAAAAAATCCTGGTCAGTGGTCTAAACAAGAGCCAGCTAGAAGACGTATTTTATAACAATATTAAAAAGTTATTGAATTTAGCATGAAAGGAAAATCGACATGAATCATAATCAATTAAAAACTTTAGTAAAATACAGTATGATGATTGCACTGACTGCTTGCGCTACAATGGTGATCTCTATCCCTGTACCTTCTACCAACGGATATTTTAATCTGGGTGATACCATCGTATTTCTTTCTGCCATCCTTCTCAGCAAAAAAGGTGGATTCATTGCCGGCGGTATTGGCTCAGCACTAGCAGATGTCTTGTTAGGCTTTCCTTTCTGGGCTCCTTTTACATTCATCATTAAAGGGCTGCAAGGTTTTCTGGCCGGATATGCATTGCAAACTTCTTTCGGGAAAAAACATTCTATCCTCGCACTATTTCCTGCTGCTGTTTGGATGATTTTTGGATATACAATTGTAAAGGCCATTTTTTACGGATGGGCGATTGCTCTAGCGAGAATTCCGTTCTGCATGATTCAAAGCGGATTTGGCGCAGTTGCAGCAAACATGATCGAAAAAGCATTATCCAAAACAAATATCGTAAAAAAGCCTGTTAAATAGAAAATATTAAAATTTCTTCTCCCCTTATATATGGATCGTTTGTTTCTGATTCTTAT
>JAMNXX010000274.1 GCA_023623095.1 Bacillota bacterium
CATTCCTTTGAATCCTTTACGCTTTCCTTATAGATATCATATTCTTTCTGAACTTCCTCCGGATCGACTTTGATTCCCTGTTGTTTCATATTTTGTATGATAATCTCCTCATCGATCATCTGATCCAAAACAGCTTCTTGCACCCTCTGTAAATAAGTCTTTCCATCCACATCAATGCTCCATATCTTATCCCCATATTGATTTTCAATATCCTGTTTGACAAAAACCAGTTTCTTGTTGTAAAAATCTGCAGTAATAGTTTTTTCTCCTACTTTTGCAACAATATCTCCTTTCCCATCGGAGCCTCCTTGCTGACAGGCAGATGTCCCTATCAGTATTCCGATAAGGAGAACAAGAAAAATCCATTTTGATTTGTTTCTTATAAAGTTCACGAAATCCTCTCCTCACTAAATGCTATCTTACGTTCCATTATATATGAAATCAATTTTGAATGAAACTATTAATTTTTTCCAGAAATTCCCTTATTTCTTTGTGGCGCTTCGGGTATCGATGATAATAGAATCGAATCGATGGATTTAATCCCGCATCGATGTAGATCTTGCTTCCATACAGCCGGACAATTTCTTTTATCCAGCCTGGTTCCAATCGCTTTACATCATCAAAGTCTAATTTTGCATATGCTTTTGTTTCTGTAATCGCAATAACACCGATTTTTTGTGCCAATGCTTTGATATAGGCAATAATGATAAGATTTTGTACCGGCTCTGGAATCTGCCCAAACCGATCTTCTAATTCTTCTTCTATCTCTACCATATCCTGCTGATTCCGAATCGATGCAATTTTTTTATAAATTTCGATTTTGTCGCTCTCATTCTGAATATATGTTTCCGGAATAAATGCACTGATATTCAGCTCGATGGCCGTTTCAACGGGAATCTCCAATGCCTCTCCTTTTATTTCCTTTACGGTCTCTTCCAAAAGCTTGCAGTATAAATCATATCCAATCGCCTCCATATGGCCATGCTGTTCGCTTCCTAATAGATTCCCTGCTCCTCGGATTTCTAAATCCCTCATCGCAATTTTGAATCCGGAACCAAATTCCGTAAATTCTTTGATCGCTTTTAGCCTTTTTTCTGCTGCTTCAGACAGGATTTTGTCTTTCTGATAACATAGATACGCATAAGCAATTCGATTGGATCTTCCGACCCTGCCTCTGAGCTGATACAATTGGGCTAGTCCCATTCGATCGGCATCATAAACGATTAACGTATTGACATTGGAAATATCCAAACCCGTTTCGATGATCGTGGTGCATAGCAAAATATCGTATTTTTTATTCATAAAATCCATCATCACATTTTCCAGTTCTCTCTCACCCATCTGCCCATGTGCCACAGCTATCTTCGCTTCGGGGACCAGGTTGGCGACCTTTGCTGCCATCTGCTGAATTCCTCTTACGCGGTTAAACACAAAATAAACTTGCCCTTTCCTGCCGAGCTCTCTTAAAATCGCATCGCGCACAATTTCTTCATTGTATTCAATGACATAAGTCTGAACCGGATAGCGTTCCTCCGGAGGATCTTCTATTAGGCTCATATCCCGCAATCCAATCAAAGACATGTGGAGTGTCCTCGGAATTGGCGTTGCTGTCAATGTCAATACATCTACGTTTTTCTTCAGCTGTTTTAATGCCTCTTTGTGCTGCACACCAAACCGCTGCTCCTCATCGATAATCAAAAGCCCCAAATCTTTAAATTTGATGTCTTTTGATAAGATGCGATGGGTTCCAATGACAATATCAATATTCCCTTCCCGAATTTTTTTAATAATCTGTTTCTGCTGCTTTTCCGTCCGAAAGCGGCTCAGCATTTCTACCGTTACAGGAAACGGTTGAAACCGCTCTATAAAGGTATTATAATGCTGCTGCGCCAATATGGTGGTCGGCACTAAAAAAGCCGCCTGTTTGCCATCCATCACACATTTGAATACAGCTCGAATCGCTACCTCTGTCTTTCCATACCCTACGTCTCCGCAAAGCAGTCGATCCATCGGAACCATTTTTTCCATATCTCTTTTTACTTCTTGGATGCAGCGAAGCTGATCCGGTGTTTCCTCATAAGGAAACAAATCCTCAAATTGTTTTTGCCAAACGGTATCCGGAGAAAATGCATATCCCTGCGCCGTCTGACGCATTGCATTGAGCTTTAACAACTCTTCTGCCATGTCGGCAATTGCACCTTTTGCTTTGGCTTTGGCCTTTTTCCATTCTGTTCCGCCTAATTTGCTCAGTTTTGGTATGCCTTGATCAGAGCCGATGTATTTTTGTACCAGATCCATTTGCTCGATGGGCACATAAAGCAAATCCTTTCCTGCATATTTTATTTTTAAATAGTCCTTCTTAGCACCCTGCACATTGAGCTGTTCAATCCCGATATATTTCCCGATCCCATGATTTTCGTGAACAATATAGTCCCCCAACTCCAAATCGGTAAAAGATTTGATAGGACGTGCATCTTTTCTCTTAGCAAGCCTTCGCTTCTTTTTCACTGTCCCGAATATTTCATCCTCAGTCATCAACAGCATCCGGCTATCTAAATATTCGAAACCCTTTCTTAAATAGCCTTCAAGGATAACAATCTGACCCTTTTGGATATCTCTGTCTTTTTGGGGCAGATAAACGCATTCCACGCCATTTTGTTTTAATTCATCTTCCAAATGAAGAGCTCGCTGCTCCGTCCCACAGAGCAAAATCGCGCGATATCCTCTCCTTTTGTATTGTTTCAATTCCTCTGTCAACAAATCGATCTTTCCATGAAAATTCTGAACCATCCTGGAAGCAAATTTTACAGTACCCTCTATTGAAAAATCGGGATGATCTTTAGGCAGATTGCTCAATAAGAACACCTGCTTGTTTTGAAAATGAAAGAGAAGCTGTTTATAATTGTTCATTAGATCCCCCTGCCGCGGAAGCACTTCCCCTTTTTCTAAGAGAACTGAAAAATTTTCCTTAAATTCATAAAAGGAAGCATTTGCCTTTTCTCGCACTCGAGACGGTTCATCAATAAAAATCAGGGCACCGGGTTCAAGAAAATCGATAAAAGATTCCGGTTCTTTGTAGAAATAATTGAGGTAATTCTCTATCCCTTGTACATGGGCACCTGTTTTTATATTTTCCAGAAGCTGTTTTATTTTTTCTTCTAATCGAGTTCTCTTTTCTTCTTCCAGATTCGAAGAAATTTTTTGAAAATCCAATTGGATTTCCTGGATCCCCTTTTGAATACAATCTGGCTCCAATAAAAACTCCCGTGCAGGATATACGGTAACTTCCCGTACCTGCTCCAGAGAACGCTGCGATTCGATATCAAACTTCCGAATCGAATCGATTTCATCATCAAATAATTCTATCCGATAGGGCACATCCCCATCCATCGTAAAAAAATCAATAATCCCTCCGCGGATGCAAAATTGGCCTTTTGCCTCCACCCGTTCAACCCGCTCATATCCCATTTGAACAAATTTCTGAATGATTTTGTCCAATTCGATCGTTGCGCCATAGGATAATTTCAAAAAATATCTTTTAAATACGCTTCGCGGAATAGATGCATCAAGCATGCTCTCTACAGAGGCAACGACAATCCCTTTTTCTCCCCGAATGATATGAAGCAGCGTATTTAATCGCTGTTCCAACAGTTGATGGCTGTGTGCTTCATAATTATAAAAAATCAATTCCTTCCCAGGATATTCATAACAATTGGACTCCCCGAAAAATTTCAAATCCTCCAAAATTTTCTTTGCTTGATATTCACTATAAGTGATAATCAAACACTGCCTGTTCTTAGATTGATTCAATGCATATACAAGATGAGGAATCTGAGAGTCAAATAATCCATATATCGCTGTAGGACTTTTGGCTTGATCGATACAGGATAGCACTTCTTCATATTCCTGCAAATCCCTTAATCCACTGAACAATATTCTGTCCTTCAAAATTACTTCACCCTCCATAATGTAAAACAAATCCTTATATACTATCCATTATATCGATTCATTGCCGCGTTCATTCCGTCTTTTATAATCGATTCCGCAGCTTCTGCAGCCTTTTTGATCGCCTGATCGATAAAAGCCCTGTCCTCCTGGGTGAATCTTCCAATTACGTAGCTGACCAGATCCTCGTGTACCGGCTTTCCGATCCCTATCCGGATCCGGGGAAAATCCTCTGTTTGAATTTCATAAATAATCGAACGCATTCCGTTATGGCTTCCGGCGCTTCCTTTAGGGCGAATTCGGATCTTTCCGATTTCAATATCGATATCATCGTAGATTACGATCAGGTGACTCGGCTCCATTTTATAAAAATTTAATATCTCCGATACGCTTCTTCCGCTTAAGTTCATATATGTTTGCGGCTTGACCAGTAAAACCTTGTGACCATGGATCTGTCCTTCCCCCACGATTGCTTTGTGTTTTACTTTGTTGAGCAAAATATGGTTTCGAGCTGCCAAATAATCGATCGTATCAAAACCCACATTATGTCTTGTCATTTGATATTGTCTTCCCGGGTTTCCTAGCCCCACGATTCCAAACACGTTCTGCACACCCTCTCTTCTAGATTCATCCAAATCTCCATGGAGGAAGCCCTATCGTTTTTATCTTTTCGCAAGAATCGCTTTGCGCATTTCGCTATCGGGCAAAATAAAAGGCGGAAATTTTCCTCCACCTTTTTATCATTTTCTCTTACTCATCAAACAATTTGCTTACAGATGCATTCTCGTAAATTCGCTTGATCGCTTCCGCAAAAAGGGGCGCGACAGACAAGACTTTAATCTTATCCAACTTTTTCTCTTTGCTTAAAACAATCGTATCGAGTACAATCAGTTCTTCGAGAACAGAATCTTTAATTCGTTCGATTGCAGGTCCCGATAGAACCGGATGGGTGCAGCATGCATATACTTTTTTGGCCCCAAAATCCTTCAGCGCTTTTGCCCCTTGCGTTATCGTACCGGCTGTATCGATCATATCATCGATCAAGATAACATTTTTATCTTTGATCTCCCCGATGATATTCATCACTTCTGATACATTTGCTTTTGGTCTTCTTTTATCGATAATGGCAATCGGTGCATCTAGAAGATTCGCGAAATTTCTCGCTCGCGTCACACTTCCCAGATCCGGAGAAACCACCACCACATCCTCCAGATTTAGTTGCTTGAAATATTGCGCCAATATGGGTACTCCCAAAAGATGATCCACAGGAATATTAAAATATCCTTGAATTTGCGGCGCATGCAAGTCCATTGACAAAACGCGATCAGCTCCG
>JAMNXX010000289.1 GCA_023623095.1 Bacillota bacterium
CCATTCGTTTTTTTCTTGATTGTATTGCGTTTAAAATTCCAAAGACACAAAAAAAACCTCCACAAAAAAAATCACAACAATTTTTACACCATTTTTTATTTATTTAAACAAAAAACTTAAAAACCCTTTTAAAAATGTTTAAAAATGCACAAAAGTAAATTTTATCTTTTGTGCATTTTTTCTTTATGGGATCGATTCAATGCCCATTTTATATATTTCCCGCTTCTATTTAATTAAACATTTTTTATAAAAATACTTTCATTCTTCAGATTCACTTTCTTGAACAACCTTTGCAACCGAGCAGATATTCGCATCCTCATCTACTTTCATCAGTGTAACCCCTTGCGTGTTTCGACCCATTCTGGAAATCTCGCTGGTTTTCAAACGGATGATAACGCCATGGGTATTAATGAGCATGACTTCATCATCATCTTTCACGACTTTTGCTCCGACGATCTTGCCTGTTTTTTGATTGACCCGATAGCAAATCAACCCTTTTCCGCCCCGTTTTTGTTTCTTAAACTCTGCCAGAGAAGTTCTCTTACCAAATCCGTTTTCGCTAATCACGAGCAAATCAGCATCTTCTTCTACAAGTTCCATTTCTACAACATGATCATCTTCGTCTAATTCAACGGCCTTAACACCCATCGCCATTCGACCCATATTCCTCACATCTTTCTCACTAAATCGGATAGCCTTTCCGCTTCTTGTGGCAATGATGACTTCACGATTTCCATCGCTTAAACGGACGCTAATCAGTTCATCGTCTTCTTTTAGATTGATCGCAATGAGCCCTGTTCTCCTAGAAGTATCAAATTCTAATAAATGGGTCTTTTTTATCAGGCCTTGTTTGGTCGCAGCAATCAAGAAATGATTTTTTTCAAAATCTTCAACGGGAATCACTGCGGTTACTTTTTCTCCCGGTTTTAATTCCAGCAAATTGACAATTGCCGTTCCCTTTGCTTGTCTCTTTGCTTCCGGAATCTCGTATGCCTTGAGCCGATATACTCTTCCTTTATTGGTAAAGAATAAAATATAATTGTGAGTAGATGTAATGAAGAAGCACTCCGCAAAATCTTCTTCCCGCGTAGTCAGTCCCATGACCCCGCGACCGCCTCTTCTCTGGCTCTTATACGTATCTGCCGGAAGCCGTTTGATATATCCGAGATGCGTCAGTGTAATGGCGACTTCTTCCTCTTCGATTAAATCTTCTATATCGATTTCTTCTGCTTTTCCTTTGATTTTCGTCTTTCTTTTATCGCCATAAGTTTCTTTTATTTCTAAAAGTTCTTCACGGATAATATTCAGCAAAAGCCTTTCATTTGCTAATATCTCCCGATATTGGTTGATTTGTTTGATCAATTCCTCATATTCTTCTTCAATTTTTTCTCTTTCTAATCCCGTCAATCGCTGTAATCGCATATCTAATATTGCCTGTGCCTGCTTTTCGGAAAGCTCAAATTTTTCCATCAACCCTGTTTTTGCTTCCTGTACCGTAGCAGCACTTCGGATCAATTGAATGACCGCATCGATATGATCCAAAGCGATCCTTAATCCTTCTAAAATATGTGCCCGATCTTCTGCTTTTTCCAGATCATATTTTGTTCTGCGGGTCACCACATCTTTTTGATGTTCCAGGTAATAAAAAATCATATCATATAGATTTAATGTTTTGGGCTCCCCATTGACCAAAGCGATCATGATGATGCTAAATGTTTCTTGCATCTGCGTATGCTTGTATAATTTATTTAATACGACATTTGGATTGGCATCTTTTTTTAACTCAATCACGATGCGCATTCCGCTTCGGTCGCTTTCATCTCTCAGATCGGATATTCCTTCTATCTTTTTATCCCTCACCAACCCGGCAATCGTTTCGATCAATCTTGACTTATTCACCTGATAAGGGATTTCATGAACGATGATCTGCATCCTTCCTTTCGACGTTTCTTCGATTTCTGCATTCGCCCTTACAACAACTTTTCCCTGACCTGTTCGATATGCTTCCCGGATGGATTCTTTTCCCATGATCGTAGCTCCTGTAGGAAAATCAGGGCCCTTTACGATTTTGATCAAATCTTCAATGTTTGTATCCGGATCATCGATAAGCTTTACGGTCGCATCGATCACTTCTCCTAAATTATGAGGCGGAATGGATGTGGCCATCCCTACAGCAATTCCATTCGAACCATTTACCAAAAGGTTTGGAAATCGGCTTGGAAGAACTGCAGGTTCTTTTAATGTATCGTCAAAATTCGGTACAAAATCCACCGTTTCCTTTCCGATATCCCTCAGCATTTCTACCGAAAGCTTCGTCATCCTCGCTTCCGTATAACGCATTGCTGCCGCACCGTCTCCATCGATGGATCCGAAGTTTCCATGTCCATCGACCAAAAGATATCTTGTAGAAAAATCTTGTGCCATCCTTACCATTGCTTCATATACAGAACTATCCCCGTGGGGATGATATTTACCCAAAACATCACCGACAATCCGTGCAGATTTCCGATGGGGCTTGTCCGGTGTCAATCCCAATTCATTCATTGCATACAGTATTCTTCTATGAACCGGCTTCAATCCATCCCGGACATCCGGCAATGCTCTTCCTACAATTACGCTCATCGCATAATCGATATAAGATTTTTTCATTTCGTCTTCGATATTGACTTGAATAATCCTATCCTGTTCATCGCGCATTTTTATCCCCCCTCGCTATACGTCTAAATTGATAACATATTTTGCGTTTTGTTCAATAAAATCTCTTCTTGGTTTTACTTTATCTCCCATCAGCGTTGTAAAGATATCATCTGCGATGGCGGCATCCTCTACCGTCACTTGAATAATTGTTCTTTGTTTCGGATCCATTGTCGTTTCCCATAATTGCTCCGGATTCATTTCCCCTAGACCCTTGTATCGCTGAATCTCATAACCCGTTCTTCCGAGTTCATCAATTTTTTCATTTAATTCTTTTTCCGAATAGACATAAAACTCTTTTTTTCCTTTTCTAATCCGATAAAGCGGTGGCTGTGCGATATAAATATATCCCTCATCTATCAATGGCTTCATATATCGATAGAAAAACGTCAATAGGAGCGTTCGAATATGTGCACCGTCCACATCCGCATCCGTCATAATGATAATTTTATGATAGCGAAGTTTACTGATATCAAATTCATCTCCGATACCGCATCCAAATGCGGTGATCATCGACCGAATTTCATCATAATTCAGTATTTTATCTAATCTTGCCTTTTCTACATTGAGGATTTTTCCGCGAAGGGGGAGGATCGCCTGTATCGCTCGATCTCTTCCCTGCTTTGCAGATCCGCCTGCAGAATCCCCTTCTACCAAAAATATTTCGCAAAGAGAGGGATCTTTTTCCGAACAATCTGCCAATTTCCCGGGAAGGGATAAATTATCCAATGCCCCTTTCCTTCTCGTTAATTCTCTTGCCTTTCTGGCCGCTTCTCTCGCACGGGCAGCATGAATGCATTTTTCTATGATTTTTTTGGCTTCAGCCGGATGTTGCTCTAAAAAATATTGTAGAGATTCTGTTGTAACGGACTCAACGATTCCTCGGACTTCACTATTTCCCAATTTTGTCTTCGTCTGCCCTTCAAACTGAGGCTCCATTAATTTTACGGAAATGATGGCAGTCAGTCCTTCACGAATATCTTCTCCCATTAAATTTTCTTCTTTTTCTTTTAAAAAATTGTTTTTCCTCGCATAATCATTCATGACCCGCGTCAATGCAGATTTAAACCCGATCAGATGGGTTCCGCCTTCCTGCGTATGAATATTATTTGCAAACGAATAAATATTTTCTGTATATTTATCCGTATATTGCATCGCAATCTCTACTTCGTATTCATCTTTTTTTTCTTCAAAATAAATAATCTGCTTATGAATCACATCTTTATTTTTATTTAAATATTTTACAAATTCCTGAATTCCGCCTTCATAATAAAAAACAATTTCTTTTTTATTTTCTTCCCTTTCATCAACCAGCCGGATTCGAATTCCCTTGTTCAGAAATGCCATTTCTCGAAGCCTGTATTCCAGCGTTTCAAATTTAAAATAAACTTCATCAAAAATTTCTTCATCCGGTTTAAAAGTCGTTTTTGAACCTGTTTGATCAGATTCTCCTATGATATCCAGTCCCGTAACAGCTTTTCCTCTTTCATAACGCTGTTTATAAATTTTTCCATCCCTCTTGACTTCTACTTCCATCCACTCCGATAAAGCATTTACTACAGAAGCGCCTACCCCATGAAGTCCTCCGGATACTTTATAGCTTCCACCGCCAAATTTACCACCGGCATGCAGAACGGTATGAATTACTTCAACAGCAGGTTTTCCTATCTTGGGATGAATGTCCACAGGCATCCCTCTTCCATCATCCTCTACAACGATAGAATTATCTTTCCTGATAGTGATATCAATTTTCGTGCAATATCCTGCCAATGCCTCATCAATGCTGTTGTCTACCACCTCATAAACAAGATGATGCAGTCCTTTAGGCCCTGTAGAACCGATATACATTCCCGGTCTTTTCCGAACCGCTTCTAACCCCTCCAGCACCTGTATCTGCTCTGCTTTATATACTTCATTGATCTTTTCTACCACCTATCGCACCTCCCGATTTTGCATCTGTGTAGATAAATTTTTTTAAACGAATTGATTTTTTATTGAAAAACGAATACTTTAAAATGTCCTCTTCTTCTATAAGAGGACAAAACCAAATCATATACTCCTGAATTATTCAAATGGGGAATCTTATTTTAGAAAATTTTGGATTTGGGATTCCTTTAAAAAATTAGCTCTTTTTTGAAGCGTAACGGAAGAAATCGGAGAATAATAGATGACCGTCTGAACGGCTTTCTTACTTCCTTTCTTTTTTCCCTGTACTTTTTCTGTAATAATAAGAGACTTTGGTTCCTGATCATTAATCCTTCTTATAAATCCTTCTTCTTCTGCAGTTTGTAGAAATAAACGCGTATCTTTTGACTTTATAACAGAGGCGAAATCCAAAATGGATATGATACTCTTAAGAGAGACAACCACATCCCCTCCTATATGAAGAAACATAAAAAACCCTCTCTCTTTTATAAAATAAAAAAATATTCCTATACTCTATTATAACCTTTTAAACGCAAATATAAAAGTTTTTCATTATATATTAACAAAATCGAATATATGTTCGTATTTTGTTCTTTTTCGACATATATGTATCTACTGAAGCATTCCTTGAATTTGGAATCAGATACTAAATT
>JAMNXX010000115.1 GCA_023623095.1 Bacillota bacterium
GAGAAAACATCAGAAGATGAGAAAAAAATTGCAAAAAAAGTGGAAAAAGCAAGGGTCTCTA
Source organism: Bacillota bacterium (assembly GCA_023623095.1). Taxonomy (GTDB): domain Bacteria; phylum Bacillota; class Clostridia; order Peptostreptococcales; family Thermotaleaceae; genus JAMNXX01. Next base: position 62 of record JAMNXX010000115.1, read on the forward strand.
TCAAGGCAGTTTTAGGAAAGGCGTTTATCACAGTTGGAGAATTGATGGATTTACAAGTTGGGGATGTGATACAACTGGATACAACTGTTCATAGTCCTGTAAATATATTTGTAGAAGACGAGTTGAAATTTTATGGAAAGCCAGGAAGAACAAAAAAGAAAATGGCTGTACAGATAATGGATCTTGCAGAAGAGAGGGATGAATAAAATGAGTGATATGCTTTCTCAAGAAGAAATAGATGTTTTGTTGAAAGGTAGCTCTTATGAAAAAACGGAAGAAAAAATCCAAGAATCAAAAGAGCAGAAAAATGAAAATCATCTAGAAGAAAAAAATTTGAGTGAAGAAGAAAGAGATGCCTTGGGCGAGATTGGGAATATCAGTATGGGCACGGCTGCAACGACACTTTTTACGCTCCTCGGTCAGAAGGTTACGATTACGACTCCTAAAGTTTCTGTTCTGACAATGAAGGAATTGGGAGAGCAGTATCCGATTCCTTTTGTTGTGATACAAGTCAAATATAAAGAAGGATTAGAGGGGATCAATCTTCTCGTTCTTAAAGAAGATGATGTAAAAATTATGACAGATCTCATGATGGGCGGAGATGGCCGCAATGTTTCAGGAGAGTTAACAGAATTGCATTTGAGTGCTATCAGCGAAGCAATGAATCAAATGGTCGGTTCTGCATCGACTTCACTGTCTGAAATGTTCGGCCGAAAGATTGATATTTATCCTCCATCCGCATTTTCGATGAATTTTTCAGAAAGTATTCCGGAATTTGAGTCGCTAAAATCGGATGAAAAAGTAGTAAAGATTGCTTTTAATATGGTTGTTGGAGATGTGATCGTCGATAGTGAAATTATGCAAATTATCCCGATCGATTTTGCAAAAGAGATGGTTGAGAGCCTTCTACAAGATCATATCGTTCAAAGTCCCGCAGATGATGATAATAAAAAACATGAAGTTCTGCCTGAATCTCAACCGGTTCAAGCCAAACCACCGGTGCAAGATGATTATCCGAGCCATCAATCTGAAGCGCAAGCCTCCTATCATGGAGATAAAAGTATTATTCGGGAAAGAGAACAAACAAATGATACTCGAACTGTAAAAGTGGAGCCAGTACAGTTTCAAACTTTTGATGAAAGCTATTCAGCAGATGAGAGAAGAAATATCGATTTGATTCGGGATGTTCCTTTAGAAATAACTGTAGAATTAGGGAGAACGACAAAAAGAATTAGCGAAATTTTAGAATTTACTTCTGGTACGGTTTTAGAATTAGACAAACTAGCAGGTGAATCTTTAGATATATTGGTAAACGGACATTTTATGGCAAAAGGAGAGGTTGTTATTATCGACGAAAACTATGGGATACGTATTACAGATATTCTCAGCACCAACAAAAAAATGACTAAGTTTAAATAGAAAGAGGGGAATCAAATATGTCAAAAGGAATTTTAATAGTAGATGATGCTGCGTTTATGCGCATGATGTTAAAGGATGTATTAACGAAAAACGGGTTTGAAGTGATTGGAGAAGCCGAAAATGGAGCAGTAGCAATTGAGAAATATAAAGAGTTAGAACCCCAGTTGGTTATTATGGATATTACAATGCCGGAAGTAGATGGGATTCAAGCAGTAAGGGAAATCAAAAAGATAGATCCAAATGCAAAAATTGTCATGTGCTCTGCGATGGGACAACAAGCGATGGTCATTGAATCGATACAGGCTGGTGCATTAGATTTTATTGTCAAACCTTTTCAGCCGGAAAGAGTTATAGAAGCGATTAATAAAGTATTGGGTTAGTCAGGAAGTGTTTTTATGATATTCGAAGCAATATTTGCCGTATCGAAAACGAGTGAACTGAACACATGGAGTGAACTATTGTGGAGATTTATCACTTTTGTGTTCATCTTTATATTTATTATTTTTATCGCATATATAACAACAAAATTTATTGGGAAAAAGAGCATGATCTTTACAGCGAGCAAAAATTTAAAAGTGGTAGATAGGATTTCATTGGGATTAGATAAAGCTTTATATATTATTCGTCTTGAGGATTATTTTTATCTGATTGCGGTAGGGAAACAAAATATTGAATTCATAGACAAGCTGAGCAAAGATGAGATTGATATTTCATCTGACAGCACCGGAAATTTTAATTCTTCAACATCCCTCCAACCGAAATTTGATTCTTATTTAAGAAAATATTTTACAAGAAAAAAAGAAGTTCCTGTAGATCATGAAGCGGAGAAGAAGGAAATGCTTTTATTGCAAAGAAAATTACAGCAATTAAAGGCACAATATCAAGAGTTTACGAAAAGAACAAATAAAAATGATGAGGACGAGCAAAAATGAGAAATAAAAAGAGAAGAAAAAAATGGATCTTATTTTTAATTTTCATCTTCTTTTTTTTCATCGCTTCTGCTTCATTTTCCTTTGCACAGCCTCAAATTCCAATCCCTAAGATTGGATTAACCTTGGAAGAAGCAAATAATCCTCAGGAAGTTGTGTCAACGATTGAAATATTATTTATACTGACAATTTTAGCATTGGCGCCTTCCATTTTAATCATGATGACATGCTTTACGAGAATTATTATCGTATTGTCTTTTCTGCGGAAAGCCCTTGCTACGCAAACAACGCCACCCAATCAAGTACTTATTGGATTGGCTTTATTTCTTACTTTTTATATTATGGCTCCGGTGGGTGCTGAAATCAACCAAAATGCGATACAACCTTATTTATCGGGAGAAATATCTCAAGAAACGGCTTTAGAGAATGCGATGGATCCAATTCGGAATTTTATGTTTAAATACACAAGAGAAAAAGATCTAGCTTTATTTTTAGAAATATCGGAAAGTGAAAAACCGGAAAAACTGGAGGATATTCCATCAAAGTCATTGATACCGGCTTTTATTATCAGTGAATTGAAAACAGGATTTCAAATAGGATTTATCCTTTTTATCCCTTTTATCATTATTGATATGGTGGTTGCTAGTACATTGATGTCTATGGGGATGATGATGCTTCCGCCAGTGATGATCTCTTTGCCTTTTAAGATTTTATTGTTTATTATGGTAGATGGTTGGAATTTAATAATCCGTTCTTTAATAACAGGATTCCATTAAGAGGTGTAACGAATGAGCGAAGGAATGATTGTTGATCTTTTTCAGGAAGCAATGTTAAAGATTATACTTTTATCGGCACCGATGATTTTATTGGCATTGATTGTTGGTTTGGTTATAAGCATATTTCAGGCTACGACGCAGATACAGGAACAAACACTTGCTTTTGCTCCAAAAATTTTTGCAGTTTTGATCGCTTTTATTGTTTTTGGACCATGGCTGTTAACGTCGATTGTTGAATATACTCAAGATTTATTTATAAATCTAAACCTATTTATACAATAGAAAGATAGATTGGATGGGTCAGTGTGGAGGAAGTTTTTCGATTAATCGAACATGTTGATATCTTTTTACTTGTTTTTGCAAGGATCTTAGGAATTTTTTTATCTGTCCCTATTTTTAACAATACCAATATTCCTTCTTACATAAAAATTGGATTTTCATTGATTGTTGCATTGATTCTATTTCCGGTTATTCAAATTCCTTCTGACTTGGTATATCAAAGCATATATGCTTTAATTTTTTCTACCATCCAAGAGGTATTATTTGGCATAGCCATTGGCTTTATCTGCTATTTATTTTTCAGCTCTTTGTATTTAGCAGGACATTTAATCGATATGGAAATGGGATTTTCTATTATCAATGTAATGAATCCTCAGGATGATACGGAGATTCCTTTGATAGCAAATTTATTTTATATATTGGCTTCTTTGATTTTTTTAGCGATCAATGCGCATCATGTTTTGATTCAAGCATTAAAATATAGTTTTGAAAAAATTCCTTTGGGATTTTTTCATATAAATCCATTGATGCTCGATCAGCTTATTCAAATAATAACATTTACTTTTATAATCGGGTTTAAGATGGCTGCACCGGTAGTGATAACGCTTTTTATGGCGAATATTTTACTAGGAATTTTAGCGCGTACAATGCCGCAAATGAATGTTTTTATAGTTGGCTTGCCTTTAAAAATTTTATTGGGCCTGATTATTTTATTACTCATATTTCCTCTATATATTCCAATTTTTGAAAATTTATTTGATCGGATGTTCGAAGCATTGAATCAATTTTTAAATATTATACTCCGTTAAAAGGATGGGCGAATGATGTCTGATTTTTCAATTCAATTGCAGCTTTTTACAGGAGAGAAAACAGAAAAAGCGACTCCTAAAAGAAGAAAAGAGGCGAGAGAAAAAGGTCAAGTTCGCCAAAGTAGAGAAATCAACTCGGCTTTTATATTGCTATTTGCTTTTATCGTTTTTAAATTGGCTGGTTCATTTATCTGTAACAATATAAAAATTTTTACAGAACGTATTTTTACAGAAACCTCAAATCTAGATATATTGTTTACGGTGAAAGGAATTTATCATTTGCTCATTTTGATGATAATGGTAGCGGGGAAAATGGTTGTGCCTATTTTAGGAACGGTATTTGTTGTCGGATTGGTGTGCAGCTATGCGCAGGTTGGTTTTTTATTTACCACAAAAACGTTGGTTTTCAAACCAAGCAGATTAAATCCAATCAATGGTTTTAAAAGAATTTTTTCCAAACGCTTTTTGGTGGAACTTGTAAAATCTTTGATAAAGGTTGGAGTAGTTGGGTATGTAACAGTTAGTTACCTTGTAAAGCAGTCAAAAAATATCGTCAATGTTTTTGATATGGAATTAGCTCAAATTGCTGTGTATCTGGCGGATACAACGATCAATCTTGTTTTTCGAGCTGCAATTGTTTTAATTTTGATAGCGGCATTAGACTTCTTTTATCAACATTGGGAATATGAAAAAGAATTGAAAATGTCAAAGCAAGAGATAAAAGAAGAGTATAAGCAAATGGAAGGAGATCCACAAATTAAATCTAAAATAAAAGAGAAGCAGCGTCAAATTTCTATGAGAAGAATGATGCAAGATGTGCCTAAAGCAGACGTGATCATTACAAATCCAACGCATTATGCGATCGCGCTTCGATACGATAGCAGAATCGAAGACGCTCCGGTGGTATTAGCAAAAGGAAAGGATCTCATCGCTCAAAAAATAAAGGAATTAGCAAGAGATAACCAAATTATGATTGT
>JAMNXX010000084.1 GCA_023623095.1 Bacillota bacterium
GGGAGTAGAGATTGAAAATCATACTGATCCGTCGAAAATCTTTAATCTTGTTCTGTTGTATCCTTCTAATGGGCTGGATATTATTTTCATATTCTGATATCCTGGAAAACAAGATTGTGGCAGTGATGAGCAAGGACAAGGTTTTGCCGATATATTGCGTTGACCAAGATGAGGAAAAAATTTCCATAAGCTTTGATGCGGCTTGGGGAGATCAGTTTAGTGATGAGATTTTAGATATCTTAGATCGATATCAGGTGAAGACGACTTTTTTTCTGGTAGGGTTTTGGGTAGATAAATATCCCGATATGGTAAAAAAGATCCATGAACGTGGACATGAAATAGGAAATCATTCAACCACCCATCCGCATATGACACAATTATCCGATGAGCAGATTGCGGAAGAATTAAATCAAACAGGAGAAAAAATTGAAAAACTAATAGGAAAAAAACCCACTTTGTTCCGTCCTCCCTTTGGAGATTACAATGATCGTGTCATTGAAGTAGCAAAAGCAAATGGTTATTACTCCATCCAATGGGATGTGGATTCTCTGGATTGGAAGGAATTAGGAGTCCAACCTGTAGTGGATCGGGTTGTAAGAAATGTGAAAAAGGGTTCCATCGTATTGTTTCATAATAATGCAAAATATGTTTCAGAATATTTGCCGTTGGTCATTGAACGGCTGCAAAAAGAAGGGTACGAAATTGTTCCGATATCGGAATTGATCATGAAAGACAATTTTTATGTCGATCATACAGGGATGCAAAGGCGATTGAAAAATGATTAAAAGACATATTTTATAAAAAGAGCAATCGGCAGAAAAATTTCTTCGGCAAGAAGGAAATTTTCTGCTTTTTTCATGAAAGGAATACATATTTTTTTATTGAGATTGAGAAGAATATAGTAAAGAATATAAGCATGGAGGCTGTAAAGAGGAGCGAGAATATGCGTAAAGATGCAAAAGATATTTCCATATCAGAGCCGAAGGACCGGGCAGCGGATCAAATAAAGTTTATCGGTATTGGGGGCGGGAACGGAAAAACAACGATGGCAAAAATGATACAAGCGTTGTTCATAAAAAGTGGTTTGAATGTAGGATTGATCAGCCATTATGAAATTACTGCCGGATATGAACGCATGGAAGAAGGCTCTTCGTTTATGGATTGCGAAAAATTTTGGCTCTGTGTGAATCGAATGGCGGCAAAAGGAATTGATATTATTCTGATTGAATTTAATTTTTTATATATCGATCCGAAAATATTGGATCAGATCGAATTAGATGCGGTCTTATATGCATCGATTGACTTAAAATATGAAAAAATGCTTGCAAATTTTTCAAAATATATCGCGTTGCAGAAAAAAATTTTAGATCGTTTGCGTCAAAACGGAACGATGATCATCGGTTCTGATGACGAGAACAACGTTTGTTTGCTAAAAGGGAATGGAAATCATTTTATTATTACCTATGGTTTTAGTCCCAGGGCTACGGTTACGGCATCAAGCATGAATGTTTCTCCTATGTTGGAGTTTTACTGTTGCATTCAAAGAGGGTTGACTACCCGAAAACAGACGGACGTAGAGCCGATGGAATTTCCAATTCGAATGAATCTATTGGGGAAACATAATGTTTATAATGCGTTGGGGGCTGTTGCAGTTTGCCTGCTTTATGGAATCTCGATAGAGAAAATAATGGCTGGATTTAAAGCCTTCAAAGGACCTCGAAGGAGATTGGCTCAAATATATGATCAAGAATACCAGATTGTCGATGATATTGCACAAAATGCGAGCGGATTGGATTGTGTGTTTGAAACGATTCAGAGCATCGATTATAAAGATTTGCATATTCTCATTGGAATCGGTAAAGAGAAAAGTGGACAGAACCATTTGTTTTATGTAGATAGTTTCTGCAATGGACTTCGGATGCTTCATTGCACCCATTTGATAACAACTTGCCATGTAGATTTTTCAAATAGAGAGGAGAAAATTGTAAAAGAGCAGATAAATATTTTCCATAGAAATTTAGAAAAAAACAATATCCGTTTCATATATAAGGAATCTTTGCAGGAAGCGATTCAAACGTTTCTTGCTTTCGCTAGACAGGGAGATTTACTCCTTATTTTGGGAGAAGAAATCAGTGATGCAGGAAGGCTGGTGAAAGAAGCATTAATCGAACGACGCTAAAAACAGATATGTAGGTTGGAAAGCAAATTATTTCCAACCTTTTATTATGGAAAAAATTTTTTTTGAATCATAATCTCGTCCCAAGTAGAATAGATATAATTGTAAATGAATTTAAGGATACATAAGATTGTTTGTATTTGAAGAGAAGCGTAAGGGGGGTAAACATGGGGGACAAAGGAATGGACACCAATGTTGCATCGCTTGTGGGAGAAATATTTTCTCCATTAGAATTCAGTCACGAGATGTATGGAGAGGGATTTTATGTATTTTATATAAAAGTTCCTAGGCTAAGCGAATATAATGATATACTTCCGGTAACCGTTTCTGAGAGGCTTATCATCGGAATGGATTTGAAACCGGGAGATACGATAAAAATCACAGGGCAATTGCGATCGTATAATAAATATATCAATGAAGGAAATCGCTTGATTTTGACAGTATTTGTTCAGGATATATTTCTTTGTGAAAAGGATGAAGATATAAAAAATCCAAACCAGATTTTCTTGGATGGATACATATGTAAACCTCCGGTATACCGCTCAACTCCATTTGGGAGGGAAATTACAGATATATTGCTGGCAGTAAATAGGCCTTACAATAAATCGGATTACATTCCATGTATCGCTTGGGGAAGAAATGCCCGCTACTCTGAAAAATTAAAAGTAGGAGATCATATTAAAATTTGGGGAAGGATACAAAGCAGGGAATATCAGAAAAAAATAAGCGAAGAGAAAACAGTCACAAAGGTGGCGTATGAAGTGTCGATTTCAAAGATGGAGGTTTACGAGAACGAGAACAACCGGAAAAAAAATACATAATCCGGCAAAGGAAAGATGGATACCATTTTTTTCACTTGATTATTTGCGTGAAATAAATTGTGTAAAGAATATGCGAATCGCAATGGTTTAAGAGAAGTCACACTTTTCATGTATGTAAATCTTTGATAAACTACATACAGGGAGAGTGTGTTTTTTTTAGACTGAAATGGCTGTTAAAGAGCTTAAAGTTAGTCTTCAAGTGGTCGGAAAACGAATTATATTGTACAGGAGGGAAGCGTATTGATTCCATATAAAGCAAATTTTTATTTGATTCCAGTGGAAGTGTAAATAAACCTGTGCTACAGTGAAAAGAAATGCTCTTTTCTGGAGAGGATTAGAAATAATAACAATCCAGAAAGGAGTATTTTTTATAAGTACATTGTCGTTTGTTTCTGGTTCAGTTGTACTCATGGTTATTTTCAATAACTCTTTTCAGCAGCGCGGCAAAAAACCGAAAGGATTACGGCTTCTGACTGGTTTTATGATGCATGTAAGCTATATATTATCCGCTCGTTTAAGCAGTTGTTCCGCGGGGTCATTTGAATTCTAAAAATCAAAAGAGCGGTTGGAAAGAAATACCTTACAAAAATTTGATGTGCTCAAACACCCAAAAGGTAGAGCATTTTATCAATAAGGATGGTAAAATAATTTCGAAGAAAAGGATAGCAAAATAGAATAGGAGTGAAAAGATGAACTTTTGGATTGTTGGAATTGCAGTTTTTCTCGTTATTTTGATTAGCATTCAATACTCTTTAAATAAAATGGTTATGCTTTTAAGAGAGATTCGAGATATCCTATATAAAATGGATATAAAAAATTAGGATCTTTTAACCGTTTAAAAATTCTTTGCAATACAGAACATTTATGGTTATAATAAATTCATATAGAATGAGCCCGGTTCTTTTTTATTGATAGAATTTATATGCTCAAATATAGATGATGAAATATGAATGGAAAGATTGGATGAATCATTCAGCTTTATTTCTATGAAATGATAAGTAAAAAAATCGGAGGGAAAAGACGGCATGGACATGGAGAACAAGAAAAGACAAATTTTATTTACACCGGAAGAGATTCGAAATCGGGTAAAAGAATTGGGAAAACAGATTACATCTGCGTATCAAGGGAAAAATCTATTGATCGTTTCTGTTCTAAAAGGCGGTTTTATCTTTACTGCTGATTTGGTAAGGGAGATTGATATTCCTGTAAAGATTGAATTTATGAGAACATCCAGCTATGAAGGACAGCTGGAGTCTTCGGGAAATGTAAAAATCCTGCATGACTTAACGATAGATATTGAAGGATATGATGTTTTGGTCGTTGATGATATTGCAGATACAGGCCTTACCATGAAATATATTCTTGAACATTTAAGAAGAAGGAATCCTGCAAGCTTAAAATGCTGCGTATTATTGGACAAGCCGGTCAGAAGAAAGACAGATCTGCAGGCGGATTATGTAGGATTTACAATACCGGATCAATTTATTGTAGGATATGGATTGAATTATGGAGATTATTATCGCAATATCCCTTATGTATTTTCTTTCGTTGATTAAGAAGAAAATCTTTTCTGATAGGAATCATATTCATATCAAAAAAATAATAAAGCCGATAGCAAAAGGATTCAAATGCTATCGGCTTTTTGTTCTGTTTAAAAGTTTTGTTTCCCCCTCATATCATTTGTGCCGTTTTTCTATGATTGTAGGAATTGCCATCAGAGGTTTGAGTTTTTATCCATCCCTTTCGTTATTTTAGGATGTCGTCCATATTATACAAGCCTTTTTCACGACTCGATATGAATTTTGCTGCTTCGATTGCGCCAAGTGCAAATATGTTTTTAGAAAGGGCTGTGTGCTTGATTTCAAGAATTTCATCTTCCCCTGCAAAGATAACCGTATGTTCTCCGGCGATTGTTCCTCCACGGATGGCATGAATACCCAGATCTTCACTCTTTCTTTTATCGGATTTGCCATGCCTGCCGTAAACAAATTCTTTTTGATCGTTGAAAACTTTATTAATCGCATCTGCGATCATATATGCTGTTCCGCTTGGGGAATCTAATTTTTGGTTATGATGCTTTTCAATGATCTCAATATCAAACCGATCTCCGAATGCCTGAGCAGATTTTTGTGCAAGTTCAATCATTACATTGATTCCTACAGACATATTGGCACTTTGAAAGATAGGGATGATTTCGGAAGCGTCTCGTACGCTTTGCATATCTTTT
>JAMNXX010000002.1 GCA_023623095.1 Bacillota bacterium
CGTGAAGGCAGTAAGCTAATTGAATCAAAATTGGCAAAAGAACTTCAGGTTAGCCGCACGCCGGTCAGAGAGGCTTTAAAACAGCTTGAATTAGAAGGAATCGTTGAAAATATTCCAAATCGCGGAGCAATCGTATTGGGAATTTCCCAACAAGATATTGAAGATATCTATACGATTCGAAATTCGATAGAAGGGATTGCCGCAAAGTGGGCGGTTGAAAGGATGACGGAAGAAGAACTGGAAGAGCTGAAGGAAATTTATGATCTGATGGATTTTTATGTCCAAAAAAATGATATTGAAGGATTTGCACAATTAAATATCGAATTTCATGAATCGATTTACAGAGCGACAAAAAGCAGATATTTAGAACAAGTATTGAAGGGACTTCAATATTATATGAAGAGAACCCGAATGAAATCTCTACAAGTAGAAGGAAGAATTCAAAAATCTCAAATGGAGCATAAGGAAATTTTAGATGCTTTTATCCATAGAGATCCAGAGAAAGCACAAGAGGCGTTGACGAGGCATCTGATGAATTCCCAGAAAAATGTAGAAAAATATCAGATGGAAAATAATTAGATCTTAAAAAAGTGAGGATAAAAATCTTCACTTTTTTTATAGAAAAAGCTCTTTTAAAAAGCAGATTCGTAATGGATAGCTGTGCAAATTTTAATTCATGCTGAAGGAAGGGGAAAGGAAGTATTTCCCGGGAAATATTGTAGAAAAACAGGAGGAATTGAAACGTGGAGAATTTTGTTATCTTAAAACGACTGATGGAAAAAGCCCAGGAGAATAAGGTGTCTTTCCACATTCCTGGACATAAGAACGGGAAGATTTATCATCAATATGAGCAGCTTCGCATACATAAATATTTTTCACCCGATATGATCGCTTTAGACGTAACGGAAATGCCGGGTACAGATAATCTGCATGCGCCGAATGATGTGATTCAGGAAGCTCAAGAACGGGCAGCAAAATGCTTCGGTGCAGATGCTACTTTTTTTCTTATCGATGGAACTTCTTCAGGAAATATTTCTGCGCTGATGGCTGCAGCAAATCCCGGAGAAAAGGTGGTGATTCCCAGAGATTGTCATAAATCTCTTATGCATGGATTGGTACTGGGAGGACTGATTCCTGTATATATTTCTCCGGAGTTAGATAGAAAAACAAATATGTCAATGGGAATTTCACCGGCTGCAGTGGAAAAAGTGCTCATTGAAAATCCAGATGTGAAGGCAGTTGTGATCACATATCCCAATTATTATGGAATTGCCTCAGATATAAAACAAATTGCGGATATCGTGCATCGATATAATAAGATACTGATTGTTGATGAGGCACATGGATCCCATTTTCTTCTCAATGAAAATCTGCCGATACCGGCATTGGAGGCGGGAGCAGACATTGTTTCCCAGAGCATCCACAAGACCCTTCCTTCTTTTACGCAAAGTTCTATGTTGCACGTAAAGTCAGAGAGAATCGATATGGAGCGGTTGCGTTTGATGTTGATGATGAATCAAAGCAGCAGCCCTTCCTATTTGTTGATGGCTTCTCTGGATATTGCACGCGAAATCATTGAACAGGATGGAAGGGAAAGGATGGCGGCGCTTTTAGAAATGCTCAAGGCATTCGAGGAACGCATTTCCGGAATAGAAGGTCTCAAAAAAATAGGAAAAGAAGTTATTGGTCAATATGGAGTAAAAGCAGTTGATCCGACGAGATTGGTTTTCGATATGACGGCTCGTGGATTGAGCGGAGTCGCGCTGGATGATCTGCTGAGAGAGAAATATGGGATTCAAATGGAGATGTCAGATACGCACCGTGTCGTAGGTGTATCGGGAATTGCGAATGATGCAGAGGATTTTGAGAAATTATCGGATGCACTGCTGGATATTGCAAAAGGTTCGAAACCAGTGCAGAGGGAAGAAGAGGCGATTCAGTTTTCTAGCAGCATTCCGGAAATGAAGTTGGATCCAAGATCGGCTGTATTTGCTCCAAAGAAAATGGTGCCATTTTCTGAAAGCATCGGAAAAATAAGCGGTGAGTATATTATTCCATATCCTCCTGGGATAGCGCTATTATGTCCTGGGGAAGAGATTACCCAGGAGATGCTGTCGTATATTCATATATTGAAGGAAAAAGTTGTGAATATTATCGGTCCGAAGGATGAGAGGTTGGAAATGATTTCTGTGATTGCGTAAATATGTATTTTATAGAGGTTTGCGTATTTTAACCGATAGAGGGTGGTCTTTGACCGCCCGTTTCTTATTTTTGGGCGGGCACAGCTCGCACTACAGTTTATTTTTAGATTATAGGTCGGCTCCTACATTAGAACCTCAGCAAGGGCGGTCTTTGATCGCTTGCTCCTTATCTTCTTATTTTATTTTAAATCCTTATAGGTAGACTTAAAACTCTGCTCTTGCTGGGATAGGGAAGTGCTGCTAGTAAATTTTAAATCCTTATAGGTAGACTTAAAACTCCTACATCAAAGCCATTAACCTCTTGTACTACTTCATTTTAAATCTTTATAGGTAGACTTAAAACCTAGGGGAACAGTTTTTTATTGAAGCAGAACATCTATTTTAAATCCTTATAGGTAGACTTAAAACTTTGAAACCGCAGTTCTACTCGCTTCAGCTGCACGATATTTTAAATCCTTATAGGTAGACTTAAAACTACAAGGAGAATTTACACCTTTACGCAAGCCAAACATATTTTAAATCCTTATAGGTAGACTTAAAACCCGGTAACGGCCATGTAATGCATGCACTGGACGTAAATTTTAAATCCTTATAGGTAGACTTAAAACTGCAAAACGAGGTTTTTTAGAGATTATTTGATTGAGTTTCAATTCCTTATAGGTAGACTTAAAACGCTGGAGAAATTTCAGCAAAGCAGGCGGCTGAGGTAGTGTTTCAATTCCTTATAGGTAGACTTAAAACCATTTCACTATTTAATTTGCTATATTTGATATTTCTATGCCATTCATAAAATTCCTTCCTTATTTTGGTAAAATATTACATAAACACGCTAAAAAATGTATCTTTTTCAAAAATTAAACTGTCGTCGATCTCCAAGGGTTTTTGCATCATTGTAGATCGACGACAATTTTAATCTTCTCACAAAACATATAGCAAATATTTGTTTGAGCACAGGCTGCCATATATCCGGCTCGATTATTGTGTAATCGATAAATGTTATACTATACTATGCTTGATACGCTTTTCATACGCTAAATCTGTCAGGAAAAAGGTTTTCGTAATCATTAGACTTTTTAGAAAAAAGGGACTAAAATATAGATAGGTCTATTTGAGGTTTGTAGGGGGAAGGAGGAAAAATTGTGACTGATCAAAGAAGGAATGAGATTTTAAATATTTTAAAAAGCCGAAAAGAACCGATTACTGGGACAGAGCTGGCAAAAAAGTTTCAGGTGAGTAGACAGGTTATTGTACAGGATATCGCTGTAATACGTGCACAAGGACATGATATACTAGCGACTGCCAAGGGATATATGCTTTATCAGCACGATATTAAAAAGGACAATATCAAGACGATTATATGCAAACATCAAGGTTATGCCAATATGGAAGAAGAACTTCAGATTATGGTGGATAGAGGAGCAAAGGTACTGGATGTTATTGTCGAACATCCGATATATGGGGAAATCAGAGCTCCATTGATGATCGGATCCCGGCTGGACGTAGAAGATTTCATTCATAAAGTAAAAAAATATCAGGCAGAACCGTTGGCAGTTCTTACAGGAGGGGAACATATCCATACGCTGGAGGTTCCGGATGATCGGGCGTATCATCAAATCGTTGCAGCCCTTGAGGGAAAAGGATATCTTTCTGGCGAAGTGAAGGAAAAAAAGAAATAAGATAAAGAACAAATTTTAACTATTGAAAAGCAGCCAAAAATTTGTTATATTTTTTATAAAAGGTGACAAGACAGATGTAAAAACAAGAACATTAAAACAAATCAAGAGAAAAGATACGATAGAAGCAAGAGACGATTTGATGATCATTGCGGAACTATAAAAATTTTGGAAGAGAACCTTGAAGTGCAGAAATATTTATAATTGTTTTTCAGGCTCGCAGGTGCATAGGTTCTATCAATGGAGCAAATGCATTCAATGTCTCTTTGGATCTCGTATCAAATCGCAATCAATAAAGGAGGAAAAGACGATGAATAAAAAAGGCTTTTCATTGAAGGAATATGTTATCGAAGCGCTTAATGGAATGGCATTGGGGTTGTTTGCATCTTTAATTATCGGTCTTATTCTAAAACAAATTGGGGATTATGCGCATATAGCGAGCTTGAGGACATTTGGAGGAATTGCACAGCTGTTTATGGGACCTGCTATTGGTGCTGCGGTTGCATTTAGCGTAAAGGCACCTCCTCTTGGAATTTTTGCATCGATCGTAACAGGGGCGATTGGGGCTGGAACAATAAAAATGGAAGGCGCATCTGCGGTGATGCAGATTGGAGATCCTGTAGGGGCTTTTGTGGCAGCGCTTATCGGGGCGGAATTTTCAAAATTGATTTCAGGAAAGACAAAAGTTGATATTGTTTTGGTTCCTGCAGGGGCAATCATTACAGGCGGATTAGCAGGTGTTTTTGTAGGGCCTATTGTTGCATCGATGATGAAAGGGTTAGGAGAAATTATCAATACGGCGACGTATTTACATCCGATTCCAATGGGAATTGCTGTTTCTGTACTGATGGGGATGATCCTGACACTGCCTATCAGTAGTGCTGCATTGGCGATAGCCTTGGGATTAAGCGGTTTAGCGGCAGGCGCTTCTACAGTGGGATGCTGCGCCCAAATGATAGGGTTTGCTGTTGCCAGCTATCGTGAGAATGGAATCGGAGGGCTTATTGCCCAAGGATTAGGTACATCCATGCTTCAGGTTCCGAATATTATTCGCAATCCATTGATTTGGATTCCTCCTACGCTGACAAGTGCAATTTTGGGACCGATCGGAACCGTCGTATTTAAAATGGAGAATAACAGCGCCGGTGCTGGGATGGGTACCAGCGGGTTGGTCGGACAATTTGGTACGGTGGCTGTTATGGCAGAACAGCACGGGTTAGCACCCGTGATGCTGAAAATAGCGATCCTTCACTTTATACTTCCTGCTATTTTAACATTAATCTTTTCCGAGTATATGCGCAAAAAGGGCTGGATTCGGTATGGAGACA
>JAMNXX010000021.1 GCA_023623095.1 Bacillota bacterium
CATTAAACAATTCCAAGGCTCATTGTTAAATTAAATGCAACTTCTCTAGCCCCGTTAGTGTAAAATTACTTTGGTGAAAAAGCAAAAATGGTGGAGGCATCAATTGCCTCCACTTTTGTTTTAAGTATTATTTTGTTTTCACACTACGCTCATATCTCGTTTTCTTTATACCATTGAACGATGCTAGACAAATTTTCCTTCCGCACATAATTGCCGCCATTCATAAGGCTGTTTAATGTATCCCTCTCGGACTCGGTCACCGATTGATTTTTCTTTTTCTTCTTTGCAATGGCTTTCGCTAAATTCGACTGCATCGCCTGTATCATTTTACGTTCAATGCTATGGATATTTTTTAAATTCAATCCACCTCGCAGGTAAAACATGTGCTGACCCTTGATCCGGTGACGCTTTCTTGCTCTGTCAAGTTGTTTATTGCCGGCTGCACTAATCCCTACTGCTACAACAGCTTTTATATCATACTTCCTTGAGGCTCGGCCATATGCCACAATATCACCGAATTTTATCCAACTCATAAAAATAATTGGTGCGCCTTTTGGTATCATGGTAAGTGCCTCTCCGATATCATATGAGGGGATTCCGATTTCTTCGGATAAAAGCTCCGCATATGCTCGAGTATGCCCCGTTTGTGATTTGTATATAATCGCTGCGATCATGATATTCCTCCGCACGGATGAAAAATAATATCTTTTTCGAGAAAGCCCTATCCTTTTGTTGCATTAACTCGCAGTCAATGCTTCTATCTCTTCGTCGGTCATATCGTCATTGATGTACTGGCCTATAATGCCCATTTCCCGATCTTTGGCTTCAAAACGTTTCGCAACGGGTACTGCAAGCCAAGTAGCAATCAAAATTCCTACGACCCCTCCGATTAATTTTCCTACCATAATGATAGCGATTAAATTTGGCTGGAATGTAGCAGTAACAGATAGATGAGATGCAAATACCCATGCTCCGCAAACGGTATACCCAATTACTTTTACTTTGTCAACCGGCCTTATTCTGTTAAAGAATCCAAACACGATAATTTGTTCAGCCCAGCTAGCTATAATCGCAATAGCACCGTTGCTGGAGAAGCCGACTTTAGCTCCTATCTTCTGTGCCCCTTTCCCTAGGAATTTTTTCAGAAGATAGATCATTGGGAAAGCACCAGCCATCATCAGCACCACATACCCGGTCATTTCTAAAGCCCTAAACTGATCTTCCGCATCGGCGATGATGGGATTGAATAGCCACTTGCTACCAAACAAATTCGTAAAAGCTCCTGTGAAATATTCAATAATGGCCATTACAAGGATCACACGAACTGCAATCTCCAGAAATCTTCCAAATACGAGAAAGGCTTTTACCATGATATCCATAAAGAATTTCAGCAATAAAGCAAAAATGATGCAGAATACAATAATCGGTATTAAGTTAATCCATATTTGATGCCATGTCATGCTTAAGCTCAAAGTTGAAGCCGCACTATTTGAAATCCCTGGCCTTATCAATGTATTTGAATATTTAAGAAATAGACACATGGCAAATACTCCGAAAGGAATACTCAATAATCCAGCCATCGTGCCAAGACCAAAATACTTATAATCCCTTCTATCTAACAGCGCAAACCCCATTGGAATGGAATATGCAACGATAGGTCCGGACAAATAACTTACAAAGACTGCAATCATCCAAGTTTCAGGACAGCTTGCCAATTGATTCGTCAACTGATAGCCTCCCATATCAGGCGCTACGACTAACGCCCCGGCAACAGCCACATCTGCTCCTATTTTCTCAAATAACCCGCCGCAAATAAACATGACAGCCTTTTCAATATATGGCATAGCAGACAGCATTCCAGCAAAAGGAATAAAGATCGCTCCCATATAATTAAACGCTGCATTGAATTCCCTACCAATTCCCTTTTCAGGGTTTCTGATTGCACCGATTAGTCCTAATACAGCACAAAACATCATAAGCCATACGATGCCTTCTGAAAAATAAGTCCAAAACATAAATTTCCTCCCTTCTTTACTTTATTTTAGCGAAAGCATTGGATAGTAGCTTGACATCATTTCATCATGTACTTTACCCCACTGTGGTTGTATCCATTACACATATCTTACCCGTATGTTTGAGCACCAAATTTGCTATTTCTAAAAGCTGCTGCATATGCTTTTTATCAGGCGGTCTTATTTCTTTCAGTTCATAATCTCTTCCCAAAGATTCGTATTTATATTCCCCTAGTTTATGATAAGGAAGCAACTCCCATTTTTGCACCCTTTTCAGTCTATTACAGAGTTCAGCAATCTTTGTAATATTTTCTATTGAATCGTTTAGCCCCGGAATAACAGGCGTTCTTATAATGATTTCTTTTGCATCCTCTTGTATTTCTTCTAAATTATGTATAATCAGTTAGTTGGACACGCCGGTAAATGATCGATGTTTCCTGTCATCCATCTCTTTTATATCAAAAAAAACTAAATCCAACATACGAGCCAGCTGCTTTAGATCTTGAGTATCTCCATACCCAGAGGTCTCTATCGCACCGTGAAAGCCTGTATTTTTACACATTTCCACTAATTCTAAGCAAAATTGAGCTTGAAGAAGAGGTTCTCCTCCCGATAGCGTATAACCCCCACCAGAATTATCATAAAATACAGTATCCTTTTCTATCTCCCGGAAAATTTCATCCACTGTCCTTTCTTCCCCCATCATTTTCAAGGCTCCGGAATAACATTCTGAAGCGCAAACACCGCATGCATGGCATTTTGATCTGTCAATTTCAATTCCACTTTTTCCAAAAAATAGTGTCCCATGCTGACACGATTCAATACAAGCACCGCAACCAATACAATGGGTTTTAACATTGTAAAGTTCCGGACTCATTTTTTGAGATTCAGGATTTGCACACCATATGCACTTCAGAGGACATCCCTTTAAAAAAACGGTCGTGCGAATTCCAGGCCCATCGTGTATAGAAAACCTTTGGACATTAAAAATATTTGCTCTAGCCATATACATTCTCCTCACTGCGCGATAAGCAATTTATATTAGGGAGAAGGTCATATCCAGCGACCCCTCCCAATCTTGTTTTCCCATTACATCGCTCTAAACGTTGTCCTGCCAATGTGGCCAATTTCGCTTTTGCATCTGCCATAATCCCACCATAACCTTTTGGTAAAAGGATGTTGCCATATCCCGGTGAAAATTCTCCCGGTCCTGTCTGTGTCTTTATTTCCGCATCAATGACGCCAGACTTATATCCTATGTCCCTTACATCTTCCGGAACCCTCGCTAACCACTGATCTAGCACCGTCTTGCCTTTCCAATAAGGTTCCACCACTTCCCTGAAAACTTTTTTGGATTCCTCATCTACCTGCAGGGGATCGAATTTCCTTGTCGCAACTGTGTCCAGTTCCTCACTGATCCAGTTCACAGATACTTCAGGAGTAACAACAGCTTCCCTAGGATATCTTCCCGTATTACCGACGATAAGCTCGTGAGCTAAAATATTAATGGGTTTTGTCTCGCAGTATCTCTTGAAAGCTTTCGCTCTGCGGAGCACCATGGGCTGCCCTTCGGTTTCTTTCATCACTTGCGTTTTAACGACCGCTAAGTCAAAATTTAATGTTGGCTTATACTGTTCATATTGTCTCTTTAATTTTTCAATCCGTTCAAATGTAATATTCTCCATAATCTTTAACCTCCTTGCATTTATTTGTATTAAATGATTTAAATTGGTATTGAAAATATACTGCAATATTTCTGCCAACAAAAATAAAAAAGTCCCGATAACGGGACTCCTTCTCTTGCAATGATTGCGTTTTAAATATTCCTAATATTTTTAATTGTTTTAGGATGCTTAATTTTCCGATTTATTTGAATCATAAAGGTAACACTTTTTTATATACATATGTTACCCCGTGTAACCCCTTTATGGAAACACTTTTATTTTAATCTAATAAATCGTACTTCCTTAATTTTTTATACAACGTTTTTCTTGATATTCCCATAAGACGAGCTACTTCACTTTTATTGCCACCACACTGTTTCAAATATTTCATGATCTGATAGCTCTCATCTTGCTCCAAATTATATGTCTCATTCAAGCTGCCCAGAGATTCCAAGGGAGCTTCTTCTGCTTTTATCGCCTTATTGATATCATACTCGGGAAGACAGATCATCCTTTCAATTACATTTCGTAGCTCCCTTACATTCCCTGGCCAATCATACTGAATTAATCGAACCAATTGCTTCTCATAAAACAGGCTTCTGTCAAAATCTTTGCTCCCCAATTCTTTGATAAATGCTTCCACTAATTCGATAATATCTTCTTTTCTCTCCCTTAGTGGAGGTATTCTTAAATTAATGACATTCAGGCGATAGAATAGATCCTCGCGAAAATTCCCCTTTAGGACCTCTTTTTTTAGATCTTTGTTTGTTGCACATATAATTCGAACATCAACGGGAATCTGTTTGTGGCCGCCAATTCTTGTTACCGTTTTTGTTTCAAGGACTCGAAGCAGCGCTGTTTGTTGCGCCAAAGGCATATCCCCTATTTCATCTAAAAACAACGTTCCCCATGCAGCCAGTTCAAACTTGCCTTTTTTGCCATGCCGCACTGCTCCCGTGAAGGCGCCCTCATCATATCCAAACAATTCGCTTCCAACCAGTTCGGGAGGAATTGCACCGCAATTAATTGCCACAAAAGGGCCGTTGGCTCTTTTGCTGTAATTATGTATGGATTGTGCAAATAACTCCTTTCCTGTTCCGCTTTCTCCCTCGATCAATATGGTTGAATCCCGTTTAGCTGCTGCTTTAGCCTGTTCTATGACCCTTTCCATGCTCGAGCTTTTTGTAATAATATCACTAAAATTGTATACGGCCCTATTACTTAATGTACTGCTTCTACTTGAATTTCCATGCTTGTCATTTATTTTCGTCAATTCACCAATTCGCTTATTTGCTTTCTCAAGAGCTTTAACCTTTTCTTCTATGCTTTCTTTAAGGTCAGTGATATCAATGCCAAGTTCTTGAAATTCAATCAATTTTCCATTTTCATCGAAAATCCCCCTGCCAACGTATTGTATCCATATAATCTTTCCATCAGCACGTCGGGAACGACCACAGACTCTATAAGATGGATTTTCTGGCGTTACAACAAA
>JAMNXX010000228.1 GCA_023623095.1 Bacillota bacterium
AATTACTGGGAAGAGTTTGGGGTTTATCCAGATATGGTCACAACTGCAAAATCAATTGCAGCAGGAGTACCTCTCAGTGCAGTAACAGCAAGAGCAGAAATTATGGATGCTGTTCACCCAGGTGGAATTGGCGGAACTTATGGCGGAAATCCGCTTGCTACAGTTGCTGCCCTCAAAGTAATTGAAGTAATGGAAAGAGATAATTATGCAGCAAAAGCCAACCACATTGCAGATATCACGATGAAGCGATTGAATGAAATGAAAGAAAAATATGATATCATAGGAGATATCAGAGGTCTTGGAGCAATGATGGCTGTAGAATTGGTAAAAGACCGAAAAACAAAAGAACCGAATAAGGAAGCAGTAGTAGAAATTATAAAAGAATGCTGGCAAAATGGTCTAATCATCTTATCGTCAGGAACTTACGGCAATGCTATCCGTTTCTTAATGCCGTTGGTAATCACTGATGAGCAATTAAATGCAGGATTGGATATTTTGGATCGTGCTTTTGCAAAAGTGGCAAAATAAAGGTATATGAGCGGACGTTTCTATCCGCTTGATAGAGAGATAAAGAGAGAAAACAAAGGTGGGGGCATCTATATGATGCCTCCACCAAACTAAAAAGTGATAACGAAAAGGGAAAAAAGAAAGGCGGGAGACGATGGGTTTACAATTTGATTCCGAGAAGTGCATCGGATGTAAACTGTGTCAGCAAGCATGTTCGGGCTCTCATGAAGGCATATTCAATGTAACACTGGCAAGGTTGCATGTGGAATCCTACTATGAGGCTGAAGATTTGAAAGTAGAAGCAAAAGTCTGTACACTTTGCGGAGAATGTGTGGAGGCTTGTCCTTTTTCCGCATTGAGTATACAAGAGAACAGATTGCATTTTGATCGCGAAAATTGCCAGAATTGCGGGATTTGTGTAGAAACGTGTCCTGAAAGTGTTATTGTCCAAAAAGAAGATTGCGTAGGCGTATGTGATCTCTGCAACGGAGATCCTTGGTGTGTAAAATATTGTCCCCATGGCGCCCTGTCTTATGAGGAAGCGCTTGCACATGAGGAGGTGCTGTAGATGTTTGGTTATCAAAATAATGTACTGCGAATTGATTTGACCGCACAAACAGCGAAACAAGAACCGCTTAACATGGAGTGGGCAAAAAAATATATCGGAGGAAAAGGTCTGGGAATTCGGTATTTATATGAAGAGTTAAAACCAAATACGGATCCGCTTTCTCCAGAAAACAAGCTGATATTTATGACGGCACCTCTGACGGGCACAGTTGTTCCAAACTCAGGGAAATTAGCGATTATCTCGCGCTCTCCTGCGACAGGCACGATCTTAGACTGCTCCATCGGAGGACATATTGCAATTGAAATCAAATATGCCGGATATGATGCGATTATCCTAGAGGGAGCATTAAAAGAGCCAGGCTATCTCTATATTGAAGACGATAAAATCGAATTTATTCCGGCAAATGATTTATGGGGAAAGGGATCTCATGAAACAGAATCTTTCCTTTTAAATAAACATGGAAGAGACTGCAAGATCATGACTATCGGCCCTGCTGGGGAAAATCTTCTGCCGATGGCTTGCATCAACTCCGACTATTACCGACAGGCCGGTCGGGGAGGCATTGGTGCGGTAATGGGCAGCAAGAAATTAAAAGCAGTTGTGGTAAAAGGCAGCGGAGGCGTAAAAGTAGCCGATATGGAAAAAGCTTTGACGAGGGTACATGAAATTCTCCGTCAAGATACAGTGACAGAGGATAATCTATGGGCGTATACCGATGGAACGGCAACATTGGTAGAAGCTTGTGAAGCCGGCGGTGTTTTGCCGTCGAAAAACTTCCAAGATGCAACGGTAAACAAATCGGAAGGATTCAATTCAGATAGAATGATAGAAGCGAGAAAAGGAAAGAGAGGTTGCGGAAGCTGTGCTTTAGGCTGCGGAAACTTTACAAAAATAGGGGATGCTGTCGTAGAAGGTCCGGAATTTGAAACATTATCTCTGGCAGGTCCCAACTGCGGTGTACATGAGTTAAAAGCGATCGTGAAATTCAACCAGCTGTGTGATGACTTTGGGTTGGATACCATCAGCGCAGCAGTAACCGTTTCATGGGCGATGGAAATGACAGAAAAAGGATTGAAGGATTTCGGAATCCGATTTGGCGATATTGAAGGATATCTGCAGATGCCGGAAAAGATCGCTCGAAGAAGCGGCATTGGAGCAGAATTGGCATTAGGCATCAAAGAATTGTCGAAGCGGTACGGCGGAGAAGAATTTGCGATGCAATCCAAAGGATTGGAGTTTCCAGGATATGAGCCAAGAGGTTCTTGGGCAATGGGATTGGCATATGCTGTTGCCGATCGAGGAGCTTGCCATATGCGTTCTTATCCGATTGCTTCAGAAGTATATGAGGGAACAGTGGAACCATATACCGGAGAAGGCAAAGCAAAGCTGGTATATGACGGTCAAGTCTATAATGCGGTGAAATTCTCAGGAATCATCTGTGATTTTTGGGGTTTGGGCTTGGATACATTAGCAGAACTTTTGACAATTGTAACTGGAGAAACGTTTACGGAAGCAGATATGGAAACGATTGGAGACAGGATTATTCACCTAGCAAGAGCGTTTAATCAAAGGGAAGGCTTTACTGGAAAAGATGATACACTGCCCCGCAGGATATTCAATGAGACATTGAAATCTGGAGTTGCAGCAGGACAAAGGATCCCGGAAGAAGTCTTTGGGAAAATGCTATCCGAATATTATGAGATCATGGGCTGGCAGCCGGATGGTACGATAAGCCCGGAAAAGCTCGAAGAACTGGCATTATAGAGATGAAAGTACAAGTAAAATTAAGTGGACCACTGCGACGCCGTTTTGACGGCGTCGCAACCAAAATGATAGAACTTCCTGAAGGCGCAGCTGTAAGGGATCTATTAAAACAGATTGGATTTCCAGAGGTTGGCTATATGATTGCAGTCAACGGAATGCGGGTTTATCCGGCTGAACCGTTAAAAGATGGTGATAAAGTCGTTATTTTTCCTCCTACTACGGGAGGCTGATGCAGATGAATGAAAAGCAAATGTAAAAATTACAGTCAAATTCAATGTGACTGTAATTTTTGTATTTCTATCGATGCATGAATATACAATGCATGAATATACAATGAAAAAGTGGATAAAGGTGCCTATAGGAAGGAGGGAAAGCATGCGCATTTACTTAAACAGAAAAGAAGAAGACATTCCAGAAAATTGTACGGTCCAAGAAATGCTTGAATATAAAAATTTAAAAGAACGGGTTTCCATATGGATAAACGGAGAGCAGATTCTGTTAAGAGATTATTCGACGAGAAAAATTCAACCCAATGATCAAATTAAATTGATTCGCATTTTAGGGGGAGGATAAATGGAAGAAATCTTTCAGGGAATTCTCAATTTTAAGAATTTATTATCAGTATTGAGACAAAACAAAGAAAAAGAACTATTTATTTAAAAGAAGCGGAAAAAGAGGATTTTCAATAACGAAAATCTCATTTTTGAGAAAAAATATTTTTGTCAGAAGAGTTTTTTACAAAGCAACATAAGAAATCTCACAGATTTTTATTGAAATTTTGACCGAAAAATTTTAAACAAAAAGCGGGAATAAATTTCCCTCTGAGCCTTGATTTCTCAAAGAGTGAGCGGATGGAAGGGAGGTAGAATATCGAATAGTTTGAATATATCGCAAAATACAAAGAATAGAAATATTTTAAAACTTGGCACATGATTTGCAACAATGAAATGTCAAACCAATATAAAAATATAAAAAAAACGGGAGGAGAATATTTTGAGTAAAGAAGCTGCTTTAAAAGAAACGTCGAAAATCCTGGAGCTGATTTTAAAGGATGAACTGACAGAAGAAGAAAAAGATATGATTGTTCAGGATTCGATCAATAACTTTAACAACCACGTAAACCCGGGCTGGTTAGAGTATCGAAAGTCTGTATCGACAAATGCTGCTTTTGTTGAGTGGGCAGACTCACAGGAAACATTCCGAGATGTTTATGGAGAAGAATTCATCGATTGCTTGGGCGGATTCGGGATTTACAACTGCGGACACAGAAATCCTGAGATTGTAAAATATGTTCAAGCGCAATTGGGCCGTTATGCATTGCATAGCCAAGAGTTGGTAGACCCACTGAGAGGCTATTTGGCAAAATCATTATCCCTTTGCACTCCTGGCGATCTTCAATATGCTTTCTTTACAAACGGCGGAGCAGAAGCAGTGGAAATGGCTATTAAATTGGCTCGCTTGGCTACCGGCAAGAGATGGTATATTTCGATGGTAAACGGATTCCATGGAAAATCGATGGGCGCAGTTTCCATGACAGGAAAAGCAGCATACCGAGAACCTTATTTGCCGCTGATTCAGCAAGTGCAGCACGTTGAGTACGGCAATGCAGAAGCGATCGAAACAGCGATCAAAAACTTGATTGCCGTAGGAGAAACTGTAGCAGCTGTAATCCTCGAGCCGGTTCAAGGCGAAGCAGGAATCATCGTTCCTCCGGAAGGATACCTCAAAGAAGTAAGAGCGATTTGCGATAAATATGATGTTGTATTAATATTTGATGAAATTCAAACCGGAATGGGAAGAACGGGAGCATTGTGGGCATGCGAACACGAAGGCGTTGTACCGGATATATTGATCTATGGTAAGGGATTTGGTGGAGGCGTAATGCCGATTACCGGAATTATTGCCAGACCGCATCTCTGGACGGATAACATCAAAGAGAATCCATGGATCTTAGGATCACCTACATTTGGTGGAAATCCATTGGCTTGCTCTGCAGCATTAGCAACCATTAATTATATGATCAAGAATGATATACCAAAACAAGCAGCAGAAAAAGGCGAATATCTGATGGGTAAACTTAAAGAACTTCAAGAAAGACATCCGGCATTGATAGAAGTAAGAGGAAAAGGATTGTTGATCGGTCTTGAGTTCGTAGAGTCTGATGTTGGATATGCTGTAGCAAAAGCAATGTTCTCACGCAAAGTAATGGTTTCCGGAACTTTGAATAATGCGAAAGTAATTCGTATCGAGCCACCGCTCATTCAATCTTATGAAACAATGGATAAGGTTGTTGAAAGATTAGATGAGTCCTTAACAGAAGTAGAAAA
>JAMNXX010000188.1 GCA_023623095.1 Bacillota bacterium
TGGGCTGAGGGCTTGCTTAAAAAAAGGATTTTTAGAATATTTTCATCGTGTAGATGCGGATATATTTTGCATCCAGGAAACCAAATTGCAAAAGGGACAAATCGGTTTGGATTTGCCGGGATATGAGCAGTATTGGAATGATGCGGTGAAAAAGGGATATTCGGGAACGGCTGTGTTCACGAAAAAAACGCCTTTATCGATTCAATATGGAGTGGGAATCGAAGAACATGATCAGGAAGGCAGAGTAATCACGTTAGAATTTCAAGAATTTTATTTGGTAAACGTTTATACCCCAAACTCTCAAAGAGAGCTGGCAAGGCTCTCGTATCGGATGGAATGGGAGGATATGTTCCGGTATTATCTTAAAAAGCTGGATGCGGTAAAGCCCGTTATTTTATGCGGAGATTTGAACGTGGCGCATAAGGAGATCGATTTAAAAAACCCAAAAGCCAATCAAAGAAATGCAGGCTTTACGGATGAAGAGCGAGAAAAGATGACGGCATTGTTAGATGCAGGTTTTATCGATACATTTCGATATTTTTATCCGGATAAAAAGGAAGCCTATACCTGGTGGTCTTACATAACAAAAGCCAGAGAAAGAAACGCCGGTTGGCGGATCGACTATTTTATTGTTTCAGAGAGACTGAAGCATGTTTTGAAAGATGCACAGATTCATGCTGACGTTATGGGCAGCGATCATTGTCCGGTCGCTTTGGAATTATTGCCGGATATACAATTTTAATTTGGAATATATTCTAAGAAAAAAAGAGAAAATATATTGAATGGTTTATTGACGAGATAGGGAGGGATTTCGGTTTGAAAGGGACATCAAAAGTAATTATTGGGATTGTTGTCGTTGTTGTTTTGCTTGCTATATTTGTTGGAGGCACGTATAATAGCTTGATTTCAAAAGCAGAAGAAGTGGATGCGCAGTGGGCGGTCGTTGAGAGCAAACTACAAAGAAGGTTTGATTTGATCCCCAATCTGGTAGAGTCCGTAAAAGGGACG
Organism: Bacillota bacterium; assembly: GCA_023623095.1. GTDB lineage: Bacteria > Bacillota > Clostridia > Peptostreptococcales > Thermotaleaceae > JAMNXX01. Next base: position 1,009 of record JAMNXX010000188.1, read on the forward strand.
ATGAAGCAGGAGCAAGAGGTATTTGGTAGAATTGCGGATGCAAGGGCAAAAATGGCGGGGGCTCGCACGACAGAGGAACAAGTCGCTGCATCCAATGAATTAGAAGGAGCATTGAGCCGCTTATTGGTTGTAATGGAAAATTATCCGCAACTACGATCAGCGGAAAATGTCAATCGGCTCATGGATGAATTGGCAGGGACAGAAAACAGAATCTCTGTAGAGAGGGATCGGTACAATGCGCTCGTCAAAGAATATAATCGAAGCATTAAAACATTTCCTAGAAATATCATCGCGGGGATGATGGGATTTGAAGAAAAAATATATTTTGAAGCTGTAGAAGGAGCAGAAACAGCTCCACAAGTACAGTTCTAGGGCTATGTGGGGCTGAAGGACAGGAAAAGTAGGTTGGTTCAACCTACTTTTCGCATCTATGATTTTCGATTTGAATTATGAAAGGTGGGATGGTGATTGAAAAAAACAAGGCAACGCTGGCTTGCAATCCTGCTCATCTATTGGATATGCAGCCTATCCTTTGTATTTGCGGAAATAAATTTGCCGGATCCCACTAGGGAATTTTATGTAGGGGATTTTGCGGATGTGTTGTCTCCTGAAACAGAAAACTGGATCGTCCATACGAATTTGAATTATGAGAGGACAGAAGAAAGACCTCAGATTGTAGTTGTAACGGTTCCTGATCTGCAAGGGGCAACGATAGAAGGTTATGCAGTGGCTCTTTTTGAAAAGTGGGGGATAGGAAATAAAAAATATGATAATGGAGTTTTGGTACTGCTGTCTGTAGGAGAGCGTGAAATTCGGATTGAAGTTGGATATGGATTGGAAGGAGCGATTCCGGATGGCCGTGCTGGTGAGATTATCCGATATGCAGGCCAGGATCTGTCTGCAAATGATTATGATGAAGGCTTGAAAAAAGCTTTTTATCTGATTGCTCAGGATATCAATCAAGAATATCAATATAGCGCTCAAGATATCTTTGGAGAAGAACCGCCTATTTCTGTTTATGATGAGCCGGATGCCTCTTTCCGCGGTTCACCTCTATCGCCTATTTTTAGAGGATTAATTATTTTAATGATATTATTCTTAGTTTGGCTGGATTATCGGTTTTTAGGAGGATTTTTCTTGGGAACGCTATTGAGAATGTTTTTTTGGGGCGGCAGAGGCGGACGCGGCGGCGGATTTGGCGGCGGCGGTGGCTTCGGAGGAGGAAGTTTTGGCGGTGGCGGTCGTTCCGGAGGTGGAGGAGCGAGCGGCAGATTTTGAGTATAAAGGAATGAAGAGGAGCAAAAAGTTATTGAAATGCTCCGATAGAGGAACACATCACCCCTTGCGATAATATATTTAATAAAGAACAATTTTTTATTTGGGGTGTTGTGTTTATGATCATTCATGTTGTAAAAAAAGGAGAAACACTCTGGTATATTTCAAATCTTTATCAAGTGAGCATGGATCAAATCATCCAAGTGAACCAGCTGGATAATCCGGATTTATTAATGATAGGACAGGCGCTAATTATTCCAAGAATGGGCCGTTTTCATATCGTAAGACCCGGGGAAACGCTTTGGCTAATCAGCCGGCGCTATGGAGTTCATCTAAATGATTTGATTCAGGAAAATGGCATTATCAATCCAAATCTTATTTATCCCGGACAGATGCTACGCATCCCAAGACCGACCATAGAGACAAACGGATATCTGATACGGATGGGAGAGGCTGGGGGGCAAATTGCTCGAAATATAGGGAGACATTTGACTTATCTGAGCATATTTAGTTATCAGGTACAGAATAATGGCGATTTAACGGTGCTGAATGATGAGCCTGTCTTAAGCGCAGCTTTTGATACGGATACGACTCCTTTGATAACGATAACAAATATTGCTGAGAGAGGTTTCAGTTCCGAACTTGCCCATGGGATCCTTTCAAATCCCGAGGTACAGGATAAGCTTCTTGAAAATATACTCAATATTATGAGAGAGAAGGGTTTTAGAGGGTTAAATATCGATTTTGAATATGTTTTACCGGAAGATAGGGAAAACTATAATCAATTTCTGCGTAAGGCAGCCGATAGAATGCATGCGAATGGCTATTTGATTTCTACAGCACTTGCTCCAAAGGTTAGCGCGACGCAAGAAGGGGTATTGTATGAAGCGCATGATTATCCTGTGCACGGACAGCTGGCGGATTTTGTTGTTTTGATGACGTATGAGTGGGGTTGGTCAGGAGGGCCTCCTCTTGCGATCGCACCCATCAATTCGGTAAGGCAAGTTCTTGATTATGCAGTGACGGCGATCCCGCCCTCTAAAATCCTAATGGGTATACCATTATATGGTCGCGATTGGAAACTACCATATGTGCGGGGCACAAGCATTGCAGAGACGATCACATTAACGGAAGCGAACAGGAGAGCTGCAAGATATGGTGCGCAAATTTTTTACAATGATTTGTACCAGTCCCCATACTATTACTATGTTGATGAAAACGGTGCAAGACATGAAGTATGGTTTGAAGATGCACGCAGCTATCAAGCCAAGTATGATACAGTTAAAGAATATGGGTTAAGGGGGGTGAGTTACTGGCAGATAGGTGCTCCTGCTCCACAAAACTGGCCTGTGCTTGACTTCAATTTTAGAGTGCGCAAGCCATGAAAGATAATTTTTAAAATAGAAAAATATGAAAAAACATTCGAGTTTCTACAATAAAATAAATTTCCAGCCCATAATGAATGGAAAGAACCGCTGTAAAAGGGAAATACACAGGGAATCAAGTGTACAAACTTTTGCAGCTGTTTTTTTTTGAAAAGTTAGGGTTACAATGAGAAAATATAGCTGTTTTTACTACATCAATCTTTTCCCCGGACCTTTGATTAAAAATGTATTCAAAATAAAATATTCAGGAAGAATAATTATACATGGGCGATGAATGGATAAATCATTTAAAATATGGTAAAATTTCATTTGTAAGATGGTCGAACATAAAAAAAGATTTTAAAATTTTTATAGGGCAGAGGAAATCAAAAGAAGAGAAAAATCTCTGACCATGCCAAAGGAAGGAGACAAAGCAGTTATGAAAAGAACAGTCGGGACAACTGTTAGAGGGATACGAGCGCCCATCGTGAAAGAAGGAGATAATCTAGTAGATATCGTAGTGGATTCGGTTCTGCAATCGGCGAGAGCAGAAAATTATCAATTAAATGACAGGGATGTAATCGGGATTACGGAATCTTTGGTGGCAAGGGCTCAAGGGAATTATGCATCTGTTGAAGATGTTGCTTTTGAGATTAACCGGAAGTTTAAAGGGGATATTGCAGTGCTTTTCCCACTGTTCAGTCGGAACAGATTCTCGTTGATCCTTAAGGGAATTGCCATGAGCGGCAAAAAAGTTTATTTAATTTTAAATTATCCTTGTGATGAAGTAGGAAATCGTATCATGGATATCGATAAAATGCTCGATATCGGAATCAATCCATATGCAGATGTATTGGATGAAAAAACGTATCGAAAGCTTTTTGGGGAAATTGTACCGCATCCATTTACAAAAGTTGATTATGTGCAGCACTATAAAGATATTTTTGAAAATGGAAATGTGGAAATCTATCTTGCCAATGATCCAAAAGTGGCTTTGAAATATACGCAAGAATTTTTAGTTGCCAATATCCATAATCGACATCGAACCAAGAGAATATTAAAAAAGGCGGGAGCCAAAATCGTATATGGCCTCGATGAACTATTAAACGAACCGGTAAGGGGCAGTGGATTTAACCCGGATTATGGATTGTTGGGTTCTAACATGGCGACCGAAGACAAGATCAAATTATTTCCAAAGGATTGTCAGCAGATTGTAGATGAAATTCAAAAAATATTGAAAGAAAAAAGCGGAAAACATATTGAAGTCATGATTTACGGAGACGGGGCATTCAAGGATCCGCAAGGAAATATATGGGAGCTGGCAGATCCGGTCGTGTCTCCTGCATATACGGAGGGGCTTGAGGGAACTCCAAATGAAGTTAAATTAAAATATATTGCAGATAGTGAGTTCAGCGATATGCAGCATGAAGAAATGGCAGAAGCGATCAAGAAAAGAATAAAAGAAAAAGAT
>JAMNXX010000325.1 GCA_023623095.1 Bacillota bacterium
TATCTTCGCTCGGTATAGGAATCATGACAACTCCCTTTTCATTTAATTCCTTTATAATTTCTGGGCTTAAAGAATCTTTGTTGATTTTACAAGAACCGCTAAACGCTCCATAAGAACCGTCTTTTCTCTGACCTAAAATATCTTCTACCCCTGCCTTTTGACTAATGCTTACTCTTGGCCCGAAAGAAGGACAGCGAAGGATACACATACAACAACCATTCCCATACTTAAAACAATTTCCCATAGGCCCTGTAGAACCCGTAGTTTCTATGAACACATCCCCTTCAATGATTCTTCCATCTTGAAGGATGATCCCCAAAACATTCTGCCCATCCATTTTGACATCCATAGCCCTAGACTGAAGCATCAATTCAATATCGATTTCTTCTAAGAAACGCCTTACCATTGGCTCTATCTTGCATACATCATAAAGGCTTGCATGCTTATGTCCCGGAAAGTCTATATTTACATGCCTAGAAAGTTTATCTGTAATATGAAACAGTTCCTTTGCTCCTAATAGAATGCATTCTTCTGTTCCTGTATATCTTCCGTTATTTCTCATGATTCCCCCTACATTTCCTAATCCCAGTAAAATGTCCATCCTTTCCAGCAATGTCACTTTTGCCCCGGCTTTCCGAGCAGCTGTTGCTGCTGCTACACCAGCCCAACCGCCTCCAATCACAACAACTCGAATCATTCATAACGCCCCCCTATTAATGTTTCCGCTTCCAGTTGCGTTTTACACATTTTTATGGTTGAACCATCTTTTAATTTTAACGAACATGAACCGCATACGCCTTCTCCACAACATAATTTTCCGTTATTGGTAATCACGAATTGAACATCTTTGCCGGAATCTTTTATTTGATTCCATATTCTGCTGTGAACTTTATCAGAACCTCCACTATATACAACAGAATACGCTCCGTAAACAAGTAGATTTTTGACCATTGCGAGACCTTCTTCAGCCCTCAGGTTTACTCTTAAAACTTCTATATCTAGATCATGAAGATAATCTTCTATAAAAATTTTTCCCATTTTCCCGGGATCCATCATAAAAGTCACTTTGTTTTTATGAGAGAGCAAATATTCAATTACCAAAAGTGCAGGAGCCAAAGCGATCCCTCTTGCGATAACCAATATGTTTTTTTCTTTTAATCTTTTCAGATGCTTCAACCCCAACAATCCATTCCAATAAGGACCCTTTAGAAGAACTTTTTCTCCGCAATCTAAAAGCTTTTTCGTTTTTGCTCCTAAAAGCTGTATTGCCACATCAATTTCCGTCTTTTGTCTGTCAACACGCATGATCGACATGGGAACATCAAAGAAAAAAGGCTGATTCGGATCCCGAATAAAAATATAGGAGCCTGGCTGCATTAATTGTCTTGCTAAAGTTTTTGTTACTTTTATTTTTAAAATTAAAATATCCGATCCAATTATTTTTTTATCAACAATCTGTGCTTCAATCGTTTTTCTGATATCCTTTTTCTTTTCATTCAACCAATAAAAATCTTGATAAACGCATACACCATTCCAATTGCAATCACAAAATTCTTTTCCCTGAAGATGAGAACATATTATACAATCATCCGTTTCCGCTAAATAACATGGGCAATATTCACTCCCTGCATCGATGCATTCTAATCTATGATTAACCAATCATGATTCCCCCCTATTAAAGCAATAAGAAATACCCTATAATATAGGGTATTTCTTATGTTTCAAATGTGTTACATTTATTCTTCTATTTCATTTTCATCCGTTTGTTTCTTGAACCGATTTCCTCTTCTTTTATCAGCCATCGTCTGAATTTTATCTAATAACTGCGGAGTTAAATTCATTAAGTTATCGATGATTGTAGCATTTTGATCAACCGGAAGAAGTTTCATCTGAGCATTTCCTACAACCATAAAAGCCACTGGCTGTACGGATACTCCCGCGCCTGTTCCTCCTGCAAATGGAAATTTTTGTTCCTCACCCATATCGTTGTTTTGTGTTGATGTATCTTGTGAATGAGATTGATATTCCCCTCCACCAGATGCAAAGCCAAATGAAACTCGCGATATAGGGATAATAACCGTTCCGTCTGGCGTTTCAACCGGATCTCCTACAATTGTATTGACATCGATCATATCTTTTAGATTATCCATCGTTGTTTTCATTAATGCTTCGATTGGATGACCCACTCTTTTCACCACCCCTTAAAATACTTTTTTTAAACCATAAATAAGCCAGAATAATAGAACTAGTCATAATATGACCAATCTTTATGCGTATTATGCAATCGATGTTCATCCTAAAAATTTTTTTATCAAATTGCGGTTCTATATAAATATTGATTTTTTTACTGACAAAATAATTTTGGATCATAGATAGAAGGCATCCTTTAAATGCCCAAAAAACACCGGACATAATTCCCGTAGCTGCTGCATCTCCTATCCCAAACTGGGTTCTCCACAAAAGACTTTGAATTTTAATTCTTTTTTGCAAATAATCGAGTATAGAAAAGATATTCCTTCTTTTTTTCTCATAATGTTCATACTCTCTTCTAAAACCTGATAAAACGATTTTTTTAAATAAATTGCTCTTTAAATAAAAACCTTCTTCCCTGTCGAACAATCGATCCATCAAATCTATCTTTGTATGGTATCGAATCAACCCAAACAGTGTTTCCGCATGAATCCGCATTTGATTGTCTTCATATATTTTAAAAAAAATATAAATGCGGATGGGTAGAAACGATAAAATGAGAAAAAAAACGATTCCCAACGATAAAATAAATGGTATATATCGATACAAAATATCATCTCCTGTTGCGCTTGTAAAGTATATTTTATCCATGTGATGAAAAAATAAACTGCAAGAATACGTTCTTTAAAAAGAAAAAGCCCTTCCCTCAGAAGGGAAGGGCTTCGCCCCGCTACTCTATCGCTTGCTGCTCCTCTTGAAATTGTTCAAAGACGGAAATGTCTATTAAAGGAGAAAGTTCTTTTAAGCTCGTTAGACCGAACTGTTTTAAAAAAGTTTCTGTAGTTTCATATAGGATAGGACGCCCTATTTTTTCTAAACGCCCTTTTTCAACAATCAATCCTCTTTCTAATAATGTATTGATCGCTTTATCGCATTTTACACCTCGAATTTCTTCAATTTCAGGTTTCGTAATTGGCTGTTTATAGGCAATGATGGCTAATACTTCTAAGGCTGCTTGGGTTAGCCTCTTTTTCTGAACAGGCGTACATAACTTTTCTAAAAAAGGAAAATTTTTTTTATTGGTGCAGAGCTGAAAACAATTGTCAATCTCCACCATTTGAATCCCTCTATCTTGAACTTCATATTCTTCCTTTAAGTCCAATAGACACTTCCTAACAATCTCTGAATGGATTCCCAATATATCCGATATGGTTTGGACATGCAAAGGGTCCCCCCAGACAAATAACATCGATTCAATAACTGACTTGATCTCTTTTTCTTCCATACCTATCTCTCCTGTTTTTCATCTCATCTATTTTTTTGTATGAGAATTTCACCAAAATGCTCTTCTTGTCGGACAGATAAAAATTTTATTTTTATGAGTTCTAAAACTGCTAAAAAGGTAATGACAATTTCACTGATATCAAAATGCTGATCAAGCAATTGTTCAAATTTTAAGGAAACCCGATTCTTAAAAAATTCTTCTATTTGCTGAATTTTTTCCTCTAATGAAATTTGATCCCGTTTTATTTTATGGATCATCATCGAAGATTCCTGACGCTTCATTGCTTTCCTGCGATAAAGTTCTTGAAAAACATCTAAGAACTTTTCCATGCTGACATCAAAGGATTCAATTGCCGTATCCCTTGCATATTGGGCTAAATCCTCCTGTTGTTTATAAAAAACCTGACTAAATACGATTTCTCTTTTCTGCAATTCTACTGCTGCGTTTTTAAACCTCTTATACTCTATTAACTTATGAACCAAATCCTGCCTCGGATCTTCTTGTTCTTTTTCAGATTCTTTTTCTTCAGTGGTGGGCAGAAGCAGTTTTGATTTAATCTCCATTAATGTAGCAGCCATCACTAAAAATTCACTGGTCACTTCCAAATCTAATTTTTTCAATCCTTCTATATATTGAATATATTGTTCCGTTATTTTTGCAATGGGAATATTATAAATATCTACTTTTTCTTTTTCGATCAAATGAAATAAAAGATCGAAAGGCCCTTCAAATATTTCAAGTTTTACATGATAAGACATTCAGCCACCTACTTACTCTTATTTCTATGGGAACATTAAGAAGATCATGGTTTCTTTTTGAAATTATTATATCATATTTTCTAATATCTGTTGTATTTTGTCAAAAAGCATAAAAGAAGCAATTGTATATTGCTACTCAATCGCTTCTTTTAAAAAATTATTCTATTCTATCACTTGCTTCATAATGTTTTGGAAAATATTTAAAAAGGACGCAGGTTCGATTTCCTTTTCCGTTATAATATTGACTCTCCCGATTTCTTCATTGTCTTTTTTTACAATGATTTCTCCTATCTTTTCCCCTGCTGCAAAAGGTGCTTTGATTTTATCCGGAAGTACAATCTCTTTTTGAACTTTATCCTCTTCTCCTTTTTTCACGATAACATTTAAAGCATTTTCTGTGATAGCAGCTACTTTTTGTTCTTTTCCTTTTTCAACAGGAATTTCACGAATCACTTGATTTTTCTTAGCAATGGGAACACTGCTATAGGTAGAAAATCCATAATTTAATAATTTTTGTGCCTCCGCAAATCTTATTTGGGATGTAGGACTACCAAGGATTACAGCAATCAAAGTCAAATTATTTTTTGTAGCAGAAGCCGATAAACAATATTTCGCATCTGCAGTATATCCTGTTTTAATTCCGTTTGCTCCCGGATAGGTTTTTATCAATCGGTTTGTATTGGTTAATTCTAAATTTGTTATTCTTTTATTCGGAAGGCCTACCTTCATTGTGGTCATCCAAATCGTCAGCCAATCATGAATCTTAGGATGTTTTAAAAGTTCCCGAGACATCAATCCAATATCATATGCAGTTGTCAGATGTCCTTCCTGAGGCAATCCGTTCGTATTCATAA
>JAMNXX010000293.1 GCA_023623095.1 Bacillota bacterium
TATCGTGAATTTACCAAAGAAATTCTTTTAGAATACGAAAAGATACTGGATTCTGAAGAAAAAAAATTGGAACAGAGAAAAAGACAAGTTTATGAGATTTTTCCCCGAATCAAAGAAATCGACGAACAAATCAATGAAACCGGCATTCTGATCTCCAAAATGATCCTCGCCTCCCCTGAAGATTCAGAAAAATCTCTTCAACAACTAAAAGAACAAATGGAACAGCTAAAACAAGAAAAGGCATTTCTCCTTACGGAGAACAATATCCCTCTGGATTTTTTGACGTTGCATCACCAATGCAAAAAATGTAAAGATACGGGTTTCCTCGAAGACGGACAAAAATGTGATTGTTTCAAACAAAAGCTGATCAATAAAGCATATGAAATGTCCAGCATCGGAAAAGTATTAGAAAAAGAAAATTTTCAACGCTTTGATATCAATGTCTTTTCGGACGAACCCTTTGAAAACGAAAAACAAACCCCAAGACAAAACATGCTCAATATTTTAAATATCTGTGAAGGTTTCGTGATCAATTTCGACAGCAACCCGGAAGAAAATCTTCTTTTTTACGGGCCTACCGGGCTTGGAAAAACATTTTTATGCAATTGCATTGCGAAGGCCCTATTGGATAAGGGAAAAATCGTCGTCTACCAAACTGCTTTCAAAATCTTCGAAATCATTGAGGATTATAAATTTTCGAAGGCATTTTCATCGGATGTAGAAATCGCTTATAAACTATTGTTTGACTGCGATTTGTTGATTATCGATGATCTGGGAACCGAATTGGTAAATGCTTTTACCAATACAGAGCTTTTTAATATACTGAATACGAGACTGGTTCAGAATAAAAAAATGATCATTTCTACAAATCTATCCCCGCAGGATATCGCAAATACGTACAGTGATCGGGTGCTTTCCCGATTATTTGGCGCATTTACAAGGTTAGAATTTTACGGAAAGGATCTTCGATGGAAAAACAAATCGTGAAATGCTTAAAATATTCATTCACATATCCAGTACGCAATAGGTATGAAATGCATAGCGATTATTTGAAGGATACACGGAAAGCGCATCTGCTGCTTTCCGTGTATCCTTCTTCTGCATACTACAACTCATGAAGCGCTAACGTAGGGGCGGTCTTTTGAACTGCCCGTTCCTTATCCTCGGGCGGCCGAAGCTCGCCCCTACGTTAGAGCCTCAAGGGGTTGCGGTGCACAGAAGGATTCACGGAAAGCGACAGCTGTGATTGATAAAAGATTCGATAAGAAAAGCCTCTGAAAAATTTCTAAAAATCCGTAAAAACAGCAAGACGCTGTTTTAGCTGCCTTTGGACAGGAGGTCCAGTAGGCAGCGGTAGGATTTTTGGAAATTTTGAAGAGCTGCTTTTCTCGAATCTTTTATTGGAACCAGATGTGCTTTCCGTAAATCCTTCAAATAATTGCTACGTATTTTATGCACATTACGCGACGCGCACCACCGATTACAATATTTTTTTGTAAACAAAAAAGAGTCTTGTTTTAGACTCCTGTAAGAACGATTGCGTATTGGTGATCCTGATTTTTTACAAATAGATCGCCTATATAAAAATTCTCAATATTTTTCCATCTTCTAATGGAAAAGAAACTTCTTTTTTTCTGCGTAAGAGGTTGTCCTCTTTCATCGTCCAAATCGGAACCCCTACATTAAGAGCATCGATAATGGATACCAGAGCGACAAAAAAGTCTTTTTGATTTGTGTATTGCTCTTCTGCCCGGAGAACAACAACACAGTCTTGAATTAGCTCACCCTTGAGTACTTTCATAAAGCATTCTCCTTTTCATATATGCTCCTGCTGGCAGCGACAGGGCTTCCAAAAATACAGAAACAAGAACGATTTTAGCATAATGATCGGAAAGAAGGAAACTGATCCCGCAAAATAAAATCGTTATGCCAATCGCGAGCTTTTTAAATTTCCTTCTCCTGTGTTCGCTTAAGATAGGTTTATTCGGATGATCCACCGGGGCATAAACAACCATCAGCACTACCGATAAAATGCTAATGAAAATACGCAGCCAAAATGGCATGGGAACATAGATTGCAATTCCCAAAATACTGCTGAAAATCAACAATGAAGTAATGAAACAGCGCCAATACGTTTTTTCATGATATCCTCCTGCCGCAAATCGGGTAAGTGCAAAAAACAAGAATGCAATCAAATATTCTTTTCCTAACGAGAACAAAGAAAAGAAAACCAGGTACGCTAAAAATTTAGAACCTTCCCCAACAATACATTCCAATCCAAATTTGATAATTTTGATATCCAGTTCACTAAACTTCGGATGACTCCGCTGTATTGACAGGGTAATCTTCTGTATAAACCTCTCCATATTCTATCTTCTTCCTTTTCATTTGAATTAAAAATTCTGTTTCCTCTTCGCTGCTGGAAACCGTAATTGTTCCTCCATTTTTTTCTACAAGCTGTTTGATAATATGCAGCCCAAATCCATGCTCGCCTTTATTTTCTTTCTTTGTTGAAAACCCTTTTTCAAATATCCTGTCTATCAGTTCCGCCGGAATGATCGGCCCATTATTTGAAACGGATAAATAATAATCTTCATCTTCAATATATCCGTAAACGGAAATAATTTTTCCTTCATGCTCCGGTTCTGACAAAATCGCATCAAAAGCATTATCAATTAAATTGCTCACAATACTGATTAAGTCATAATCCTCTATCTCCACCTGATCCAACAACTCTTCAAAGGTTACATCAAAATGAATATGATGACTGAATGCACGATTGCTTTTTACTGCCAAAAGTCCATCAATATATTCGTTTCCCGTATGGTAAAAGTGATAAGCACACTGCAAATTATCAATCAACTTATCCAGATACGTTTTTATCTTTTGCGTAGCATCGGGCTTGTTCAACATACATATGGCATATACCGTATTGATATGGTTAATAAAATCATGTTTTTCTCTTCGTACGATATCGATGACCGTCTCAATATTTTTAATATATTCTTTTTGCAGCTGATACTTATGGCGGATATGAAGCAAGTCTTGCTTTTCTTTAAAAATGAAAAACCCCAGGAAACAAAAAAGGAAAAACAGAAAACAAGATAAAATTTGGTATTCACCAAAATTCGATCCCCTTGAAACCCCATAATTAATGCTGAATATGAGATCTCCCATGAGAAAAATTCCTAAGAAAAAATAAAGATAGAGAGGCCTTGATTCTCTGCCTGATAATTTTTTAAAAATAGGTTTTTCAAATATCTTAGAACGATAAAAAAATAAGATAACAAGGCCTTCAGCCAATTTTACTACAACAGAAAATTGAAATTTTAAAGAAGGCACATTGACGATTTCTGCAAATTTTATATCTTTCAAAAGTAAAAATACCGTAGCAAGGATAAATTCCGATACGATAAAAAACACCATGATGATTGCACATGCTAACAATGACCTTATTAGCCCTACGGAAGTAATCAGCGCAAGACTAAGCACCATAAAAATAGCAATCAGGATCGTATGATACCCCATAGGAAAATATGCAGAGGCCCAATAAGAAAAAACCGTATATAGCGAAATAAACAGAACGCTTTTTATTTTGTTTTCCAAAAAAAAACTCTTCCGGGAAATAAGTATGCAAAATAAAATCAGTATGATGACCGCTTCAGCGATACCAAAAAGCACTTCATTGATAAAATTATACAGCACCGTCTCCACTCCTTTGATAAACAAAATTAAGCTGGTGCAAATCCATTGCACCAGCTCGTCTCCATTCGCTACTTAAGCAGCTCTTTTGGGCACTCCGGTTGGTGCGTCATCAGAAAAGTAGCTGGTGTTGCTGCATTTGTCCCTATAAATAAAGCGAAAGCAGCAAGAATGGATAAAGAATGGTTTTGTACAAAACGAATAATTTTTTTCATCCCTTTTCCCCCTTTTTCCTTTGTATTAAACGGCGCTCTCCTTTATTATAGCCGTTCAGAATCAAAAAATTTGTCAAAGTTTGGAAAATATAAAAAATTTTTTTAATTTAGTACACTTTTCCTATATATTCTAAAAGATTTCTTTCCAAAAAGATTGACAGAACGCTCCGCTTTCGGTATCATTATTATGTAAATATACCTTCCTTTGCCGATTTAAGGAGGAAAAATTCATCATTGATGCTAGTGTAGCTCAATTGGCAGAGCAGCTGAATCGTAATCAGCAGGTTGGGGGTTCAAGTCCCTTCACTAGCTCCAAAGAAAAAAGACGCTATAAGAAGTTGATTCTTATGGCTCTTTTTTTATTATACAATAAAATTTGTTTGCACGCTCACATAACCAACTCCTGCTTTCTTCTTCAAATATATACAAAATATTGAATAAAAATACTATAATCATTATATCAGATCAGAATTCTTTTAAAAAGCCTATTCATAAAATAATCGTTTTATTTAATTGCAGATTTGAGCAAAAAAAAAAGCAGATACTGCTTTATTTTTTAAATGATTTCAATAAAATATTTCTTTGTTTATGTTTGACGTTTTTGAGCAAAATATTGATTCAATTCTTCTATCAGCGCATCCACATCCACTCCATGAACAAATCCGGCCTCCTCAATGCTTTCTACTTCTGAAGCCGGACAACCCAAACAATGCAGCCCATGCTTCGTAAAAATTGGAATCGTGTTCATATCCATTTTTAAAACATCGGTAATAATCATATTTTTTGTAATTTTTTCTGCCATCATCGATCCTCCTTCCCGTTTTGATATTCGATACCTATCCTTTTAACTTCATTATACCTTATTTCCAGAAGAAACCCCAGGAAAATTTCAGTTATGCACATTATCCACAAAGTTATTCACAATTTTGCATATTTTTTGTGGACAAGCTGTTGACGAGCTGCGCATATTCTTTTTTTGTAATCTTCATATGAAGGTATTTAGTCATTTTTTTGCCCTTTTTTACTGTGAATAATTTCATCAAATGTTGATACTCCGGATGATGAAAAATCTCCGAATGCTGATCCTCAAATTCTTCTTCTGTTTCCTTGATGAACCGAAAACCACAGCGCTGATAGCAGCGGAT
>JAMNXX010000033.1 GCA_023623095.1 Bacillota bacterium
AATTGTGGTCTTTTTAGAGGTTTGGAAAGTGGGATTCCGTTCAAATCAGATATTTTTTGGTTTTCTATCAGAATCTGTACTTGATCGATCCCGTCTATGCTTGTGAAGCTGTATATCATGCTGTCTATCATCCAGCGTTGCAGATCCGGTCTGTCCGGATAAACGCTTAAAAATTCTTTGTTTAGATTTAATGTTAATGTGTTTCCTCTTTGGGCAAAATTGTGGAGGACGACATCTTCAGGAATCGGTGCAATCAGGGGCTGCAGCTTTTGATCCTGTATGGTTGCTGTTTTTAATGCAGAAAACATCTCCGGTATCCGTTGAGCGTCATCAGATACAGTGAATGAATGCGGGACAAGGAGCAGCCTTTTTTGATCGTGATCGATACCCAGGTAGATTTTTGGCTCCTTATCGTGTTCGAAAATCATATCCGTGCGATAGTGATGAAAGATTTGATCTGATTCCTTTCCGTCTAATAAGAATTTAACGCGATTGATGCCGGGCAAAGATGTTAAAGAGGAAACCAAACTATTTAAAGCATTTGTTCCTTTTACGGCGTCTTTGTTGTATTCTCCCAAATCAGAGGGCAGGTGGACGATGACCATGTCTCGCCTTACTTGCAGCCTTTCAACTTCCGGAATTTCGCATGTAAGGCCCAATTCATCAGAACCTTCTCTTAAATTGTCTATGGTTGTCCGTATAGGAATCCTCGTATAAGGAACAAAACGGCTGATAGGAATAAAATACTGCCCTGAAGGATCTGGGAAATAGAGCGTCATTCCCGTCATTCCCCTTGGTTCCTTTTCGGCTGCGGCAATATATTGAGAAAGCGGAGCATATTCAATGTTTAAACTGAGCGGGCTTGTATTTTTTAATTTTTTCTCGGTAGAATAAATCCGAAACGTATAATTGCCATTCGGGAGATCGAAATTTTCCTGCTCTAAATTGATTGCCAATGTAAGAATTTGTGATTGTTCGTCCGGCGATTGAAGAATGCCTTTAATAAAGTCACTGTCCTCCCATGTAGATAGGGTACGTCCGTCCTGAATGATGTCTAACTGCAATGTTGAAACAAGGGAGTCAGGGTCCAGTTCAAAATCATTACTTTTGATCTGCAGCACGATTTCTGAAGGATTTTTCAAATCAGTTTTTTCTATATGAAAGTGGTATTCCGATTTTTGCTGCACGGAGATGTGGGGAAAAGAAATCGAGCCGAACACATCCGCACGGACTGGAATCCCGGATGCGGTGATGCATAATACAAAGATTAGAAAAACATGAAAGATTGAACGGAGCATAGGAATCCCTCTCTCTATATGGCGTTGAAAATCAATGCGAAAATCTACTATAATCATTATAAAAGATTTCACCTGATATAGAAAGATTAATTTGTTTCCAAGCGATTGCCCACTTCAAGCAGAGCGAAGCGAGAGCGTTCAATTTTTTGCTATTAGATACTCAACGCAGACGTATTTTCCCAAGATTTGTCGAGATTCTTGAAGAGTTTAATCCATCGTTGTTAGCCATTTAACCTAAAAATTGAATGAGCGTCAAGCTTTGCGAGCCTCAAATAGAAAAGAAAAAGCTTGCAGATATAAAAATAAAGGAGAATTTCATCATGACAAACCAACAATCTTTTAAAAAAGATCAAATCCATGAGATAACCATAGAAGATTTAGGACACAGCGGGGAAGGCGTAGGGAGGATTGACGGCTTTACCGTCTTTGTAGAAGGCGGGATCCCGGGGGATGCGCTGAAAATAAAGATGGAGAACGTGAAAAAAAACTATGCCACAGGAAGCATCCTGGAAATCCTGAACCCTTCCGAGGACCGAATCCAACCTTTGTGCCCGGTTGCCCAATCCTGCGGCGGCTGCCAGCTGCAGCATCTGGATTATCAAGCGCAGTTGCGCTGGAAAACCAATCGCGTGCGGGAAAACATCCGGAGAATTGGAGGTTTAGAGGACATTCCCGTGAATGATGCCATCGGCATGGAAAATCCATGGCATTATCGAAACAAGGCCCAATTTCCTGCAGGGATTTATCGCGGAGAGGCGATTTTAGGATTTTACAAGAGAGGAAGCCATGATCTGGTGGATATTCACAACTGCTGTATTCAACATAAATCCAATGAGCCGGTCATCAAAGCGATTGAACGGTATATGAAACAATTTCATATAGCGCCTTATGATGAACGCACAGGGAAAGGCATTATCCGGCATGTGTTGGTGAAAATTGGATTTTATACGGGAGAAAAAATGGTGGTTCTTGTCACAAACGGCAAAAAACTGCCCCATAAAGATGAACTGATACAAATGCTCCTTGATGCGGTACCGGGATTAGACAGCATTATTCAAAATATCAATACCAAAAGAGGAAATGTGATTTTGGGCAGCGAGTGCATCCTGTTGTATGGTTCCGAGCGAATCACCGATATGATAGGAGATTTAAAATTTCAGATATCCGCATTATCCTTTTTCCAGGTAAATCCTATACAGACGAAGATATTATATGAAAAAGCATTGGAATATGCCCAGCTTTCAGGGGAGGAAACGGTTTTTGATATATACTGCGGTATCGGGACGATCTCATTGTTTTTGGCACGAAAAGCAAAAAAAGTATATGGGATTGAAATCGTGGAAGCTGCAATTGAGGACGCAAAAGAAAATGCCAGAATCAGTAACATTGAAAATGCTGAATTTCTTGCAGGAGCAGCAGAAGACGTTGTGCCGAAACTTTATCAACAAGGGATTAGAGCCGATGTAGTCGTCGTGGATCCGCCGCGGAAGGGATGCGACGAAAAGGTACTCAATACGATTGCCAAGATGGCTCCGGACCGAATCGTCTATGTTTCCTGCAATCCGGCTACACTGGCTAGAGATTTAAAATATTTAGATGAAAAAGGCTATCGGACCATGCAGGTTCAGCCGGTGGATATGTTTCCGCATACCACCCATGTGGAAGTAGTCTGTAAGCTTGTCAGAGGATATGATTGATACGACGTCAGGTGCAGACCATGCATGTTGAAACTATTTCTTTACTAACTAGATAAACCCTGGAAGCAAGGGGACGGTTCTCCTGTTTCTGCCCCCTTGCTTCACATTACGAGTAATGTATAATTATAGCATATAAAAATTTATTCGATAACTTTTTTATAATTAATTTAAAGGAGAGATTAGATGACATTTAATCTCAAAATCCCTTATGAAGTTTTTTTAAGGATAATAGATGAATTATATGATGAAATCATAATTTATGATAATAATTATAAGATAGTTTATGTTAATAAGGCCTGTGAAAGGCACTATGGCATAAAACAAGAAGAGATGATAGGACACAGCTTTTGGGATTTTCAAGAAAAGTATTGGGATGTATCTGTGCTGCCTTACGTTTATAAAGAAAAAAAAGCAGTAATGCAGAAACAAAAAACTTATCTGGGTAGTGAGATACTTACCATAGCTATTCCGCTTTTTGATGATAAAGGAGAAATAGAATATGTGGCGATGAGCGTAAGGGATAATTTTGAAAACAGGAAAATTAGCTATCTTTATGATATCTTAAACGAGGACATCGGTAATAAAAGAGATATAAAAAATACTTTAATTTATCGCAGCGATAAAATGAAAGAGATTATCAATGCTTTGGAAGAAATTAAAGATATACCTTCGCCATGTTTAATGCTTGGCGAAACGGGAGTAGGAAAAACCCTATTGGGTAAGCATCTTTTTGAATTAAGCAGCAGGTATAATAAAGCCTTTGTTCATTTGAACTGTGCAGCCATACATAAAGATCTGATTGAAACAGAATTATTTGGATATGAACCGGGAACGTTTTCTGGGGCTAGAAAAGAAGGCAAAAAAGGACTTATTGAAGCTGCAAACGGTGGGGTTTTATTTCTAGATGAGATTTCCGAAATACCATATCATTTACAATCAAAACTGCTACATTTTATCCAGGAAATGGAGTTCTATCCAGTTGGTTCTATTAAACCGGTTAAGGTTGACGTAAAAATTATTGCTGCTACGAATAGGGATCTATATAAGATGGTAAAGATGAATAGTTTTAGAGAGGATTTACTATACAGATTAAACGTTTTTGAAATTAAAATTCCTCCTTTAAGGGATAGGAAAGAAGATATTTTGCCCTTGGCAAATTACTTTCTGAACAAATATAATGAGAGGTATGATAGGGAGCATATCTTTTCAGAGGAGGTTAAAGACATCTTTATTAATTATTCTTGGAAGGGCAATACACGTGAATTATCCCACATTATAGAACGTTTAGTAGTTACGGTTAAAGATATAATAATTATGCCATATCATTTACCGAAGCACCTCTTTGAAATTCAAGATGAGGAAAAATGTGATTATAATAATTTATCTGATGCAATAACTGATGTAGAGAGAAGAATGGTGACAGAGGCATATAATGAACTAAAGAGTACTAGGAAAGTTGCAAAAAAATTAGGGGTTAGTCAGTCAACTGCCTCCAGACTTGTCAGAAAGTATATTGGAACTGAAGATAAAAAGGAATAAGAGTCAAAAATGACTCGGTGAGTCCTTGAGGACTCACTGGGTCTTTTTTTGTTAAAATACATATTTGTTTGAAATTATATGTATTATTGGTGAATCAACTTTGAATATTATTTGACAAACATTTAGATTTCAAAGTTGGGGTGAGATATTATTTTCATTCATGGAAATATCCATTCTAATTTGCTTTTTTATATTCACTTCTATTTTCTAGCTTATTCGGAAGAAGAAAAATATTTTGGCATGCTTTTTGCTGCTTAATAGAAGTGAATATAAAAAAGCAAATAGGAGGGATTAAAATTAAAATAATAGATATAGAAGTTATAGGATTGAGGGTTCCCCCTATAGGACAAGCTTGTGAATGGGGAGAGGATGCAGTAATCGTTAAAGTTCATACTGATGAAGGGATTGTAGGTATTGGGGAAACTGATAGTTCTCCACATGTAATCAAAGCCTTTATCGAAACACCCCATTCCCATAGTACCGCAATGGGATTAAAGGAAATTTTGATAGGAGAAAATCC
>JAMNXX010000016.1 GCA_023623095.1 Bacillota bacterium
GGGAAGATTCGCTTTGGGCTGCTGGCGGTTAAAAATGTAGGGGCTGGGGTCATTGATGCGATCGTAAAGGCAAGGGAGGAAAAGGGGAAGTTTGTTAGCTATACTGATTTTTGTGAAAAAGTAGAAACCCAGGAAATCAATAAGCGGGCTATCGAAAGCTTAATCCGATGCGGAGCATTTGACGGGTTGGGCGCAAATCGAGCGCAATTGCTCGCGATCTATGAAAAAGTTTTGGATGGGATTCAACAGGAGCGAAAGAGGAATCTAGATGGACAGATTTCTTTGTTTCAGTCGTTTGAGGATGCCATCTCCGACACGCTTAAAGAAGATGTTCTGCCCCAAGTAGCAGAACTCCATCCGAAAAGGCTTCTGGCCATGGAAAAGGAAGTTCTGGGATTTTATATCAGCGGGCATCCCCTTGCTGAATTTGAGGAAGAGATCAAGAATATTTCTACGATATACACGACGGAACTGGCAGAATTAGGAGAGGCACAGCAGCACCACATCAAAGACGGAACATTTGTCCGGATTGCAGGGCTGATCGCACATCGCAAAAACAAAGTTACGAAAAATAACAATATGATGGCTTTTATTACGCTGGAAGATTTATTGGGGTCGATAGAAGTATTGGCTTTTCCAACGGTATTTGAAAAATACCATCATCTGCTGTTTGAAGACAGTGCTGTCATCATCGAAGGGAAGATTAGCTTCAAAGAGGAGGAAGAACCTAAGATTATTGCAGAAACCATATTGGAGCTGACGAAAGGAAGCCATCTTCAGTATTCGAATAAAACCAATATCAAAGCGAGAAAACTATACCTGAAGATCAGCAAAGAAAAAGAATCTTCCAAAACGGTTGAAAAAATCGTCGGGATTTTAAAAAAATGGACAGGGAATATACCGGTATATCTCTACTTGGAAGGGGAGAAGAAAAAACTGCAGGCGCAAAAGGATTTGTGGGTGGATATCAATGAAGACCTTCTCCGGGAACTAACCGTCCTCTTGGGAAAGGAATCGGTCAAGATCAGTTCGTAAAACAAATCCTGAGATGGGTGCATATTAGGTGCATATTGCAATTTGATTCAAATTAAATTACAATAAAATCAAATAAATTGTAAAAATTGCTCTTGAAGGAGGACCTTTTCATGTGGACAGTAATATATGTAGCATGTAATGAAGCAGAAAAACAAAAAATTGAAAAAAGATTAACAGAGGAAGGATTTCTGGTAAAAGTGAAGCAGATCAGCAGAAAAGACGGAGCATATGAAGTGCTGGTTCCAAGAGCAGAGGCAAGAGAAGCACATCAAATATTGATTCAATTATAATGATATGCTCCTTGGTGAAAATAGGCAGAAGATTGGTGGCAGCTGCTATAAAAAAGTTTTCATTGTATAGGAGGGGGGAGAGTTTTTGTAAAAAGAGCTTTCCCTCTATTTGTATCATCGATCGCTCTATCATTTGCAGACGGAAAGACAGCGCAGGAGGATTTCATTATTTTTTTGCTGCTAAAGAAGAAGCGAGGAGGAAGAGGATGAAAAAGATAGGGGTTCTTACAAGCGGCGGAGACGCTCCAGGAATGAATGCTGCAATCCGTGCAGTCGTAAGAAAGGCGATTTATCATAACCTACAAGTTGTCGGAATCAAAAGAGGGTATGAAGGACTTATTCAGGGAAATATTGAAGATATGAATCTTTCATCGGTGGCAGATATTATCCATAAGGGAGGAACGATGCTTCGGACTGCCCGGAGCGATGAATTTATGACAGATGCCGGATTAGAAAAAGCGATAAATGTTATCTCCGTTTTTAAAATTGATGGTATTGTTGTCATCGGAGGAGATGGATCATTTAAGGGAGCACAAAGGCTGAACGAGGCAGGAATTCCGGTTATCGGGATTCCCGGTACCATTGATAATGACATGGCTTATACAGATTATTCGATTGGGTTTAATACGGCCATCAATACGGTGCTTTATGCCATCAGCAATATTCGCGATACATCCACTTCCCACGGAAGAGCAAATATTATCGAAGTGATGGGCAGAGATTGCGGAGACATTGCACTATATGCGGGATTGGCGGGAGGGGCAGAAAGCATTATCGTCCCGGAAGTAGATTTTTCTATCGACGAAATCTGCAGAAGGCTCATTCAGGGAAGAAACAGGGGGAAATTACACAGCATCATTATCTTGGCAGAAGGGGTTGTGGAGAACTCTTATGAGTTTGCGAAAGAAATTGAAAAGAAATCCGGTGCAGAAACGAGGCTAACGATATTAGGGCATATTCAACGAGGCGGGAGCCCTACCGCTTTTGACAGGATACTGGCAAGCTCCATGGGAGCCCGGGCAGTGGAACTTCTCATGGAAGGGAAAAAAGGAAAGGCGATTGGGATCCGGGGAAATCAGATCTATGACGTTGATATCAAGGAAGCATTATCTTGTCAGAAAAAGATCAATCAGGATATGTATGAACTTGCAAAAATATTATCAATATAATCATAGGCAGCAATGCCTGAATATTTGTTAGATGGAGAGGTATGAAAGCAATGAGAAAGACAAAGATCGTTTGTACGATTGGCCCTGCCAGTGAAGAGCTGGAAGTGATTCTTGAATTGATCAAAAACGGGATGAATGTAGCTCGCCTTAATTTTTCCCATGGAAATTATGAAGAACACCAAAGGAGGATCGAGCGGATCAAGCAAGCAAGGGAAATATTAGGGAAACATGTTGCGATATTGTTAGATACGAAAGGTCCGGAAATCCGAACGGGAAGTTTTAAGGATGGAGAAGCCTTCTTAGAAGAAGGAAGAGAATTCATCTTGACAAGCAGAGATGTCTTGGGAGATGCTTCGATCAGCAGCATTACATATAAAGGATTGCCTCAGGATGTCCGCCCGCAAGATAAAATCCTGATCGATGATGGGTTGATTGAACTGGAGGTATTGGAGATACTCAACGAGACGGATATCCGGTGTGAGATAAAAAATTCAGGGGTTGTTAAAAACTATAAAGGGGTCAATGTACCGGGGGTTCGGGTCAAACTGCCTGCAGTCACGGAGAAGGATATCCACGATATCGTTTTCGGAATCAAAAATAATATCGATCTGATTGCAGCTTCTTTTGTCCGAAAGGTAGAAGATGTATTGGAGATCAGAAAGATATTGGAGCAGCACCGGGCAGAGGATATTCAGATCATATCGAAGATAGAAAATCAAGAAGGCGTCGAAAATATTCAAGGGATTATCGATGTATCCGATGGGATCATGGTTGCTCGAGGTGATTTGGGCGTTGAGATTCCTCCCGAGCGGATTCCCATCGTTCAAAAAATGATCATCCGCGAATGCAACAATGCCGGCAAGCCGGTGATTACAGCGACGCAAATGCTCGATTCGATGATTCGGAATCCCCGCCCGACCCGTGCAGAGGTTACGGATGTTGCCAACGCAATCTTTGATGGAACGGATGCGATTATGCTATCAGGCGAGACAGCAGCTGGAAAATACCCGATCGAATCGGTCAAAACCATGGCAGATATCGCCCGAGCAGCAGAAGATGCAATCGACTACCCAGCTGTTTTGAGAGAAAAAGGAGTAGGCAAAGAAAAATCGATTACGGATGCGATCAGCCATGCAACATGCACCAGCGCACAAGATTTGGGCGCAGCGGCGATTATCACGGCTACTTCAAGCGGTTATACGGCAAGAATGGTATCCAAATTCAGACCAAAGGCGCCGATCATCGTCACAACCACCAATCAAAAAGTAGCCCGACAGCTTGCGTTGACCTGGGGCACGTATCCGCTTCTGACGGAAAAAGGGTATTCTACAGACGAGGTCTTTGATCTGTCGATTCAGAGAGCCTTAGAAGCCGGATACATCAAAGGAGGGGATCTCGTCATCATCACAGCCGGTGTTCCCGTGGGCGTAGCTGGGACAACGAACACCATTAAGGTGCATATTGCAGGAGAAGTTTTGGTAAAAGGAGTAGGAATCGGGAAAAAATCAGCAATGGGAAGAGTTCGTATCGTTGCTGATGCAAAAGAGGCTGCTGTTCAATTTGAAGAAGGAGATGTTTTGGTCACACAGGCAACCGATAAAGAGATGGTGCCTTTTATGGAAAAGGCAGCTGCGATTATTACAGAAGAGGGCGGATTGACATCCCATGCGGCAATCGTGGGATTGCATATTGGCAAACCTGTAATCGTAGGAGCAAATCGCGCAACAGAAGTTCTGAAAGACGGCATGTTCGTAACGGTGGACAGCATCCGAGGATTGGTTTATAGCGGAAAAGCGACCGTACGATAAAAAATGATTGGTGAAAATCTGTACAAAGGATTAAGGATTTTTGTGCATTCGAGTCAAATTTTGAAGCAACGACAGAAAAACGAGGGGGAATTGAAAATGTATACAAATGATGCAGAAATACGAGTAAGATATCAGGAAACGGATCAGATGGGTGTTGTATATTATGGAAATTACTATACCTGGTTTGAAGTGGGGCGAAATGAATTTTTCCGTTCGATCGGACGAGATTGCGCTTCCTTGGAAGAAGAAGGGGTTTTTCTGCCTGTGATTGAAAGCTACTGCAGATATAAAGAGGGAGCGCGATATGATGATGAAATCATTATTCATACAAAGATTCAAGAGATGACGGGGGCAAAGATCGAATTTCATTATCAGATCTTGAGAAAAAAGGACAATCGACTATTGGCAGAGGGGAAAACGGTTCATGGCTTTGTAAACAGAGATCTAAAACCGATCCGGTTAAAAAAGCTCCATCCGGATCTTTGGGAGCAGCTACAGGCCTGCATAGAGGGAAAATAGATAGGGTTTAGGAATAGAATAAAGAATTGGTATAAAATTCCTAAAATCGGATATACTAAAAATAAGTTTTTTTGCCCCTTAGCAGTAACCAATTCTAAATTATTATTTTTAAAAGGCATTGGAAGGAAGTCCAATGCCTTTTTTCTTTAACATTGATTCCAAGAGGTGTGCCCTCTATCCAGTTTATTTCTTCCCCTCTCATGCGTTTTGCATCTCT
>JAMNXX010000177.1 GCA_023623095.1 Bacillota bacterium
CAAAACCAACTACTTTTGCTGAGTTAGTCCGCATCAGCGGTCTATCTCACGGAACAGATGTTTGGGTGAATAATGCTCAGGATTTGGTTCGGCAAAATATTGCCGAATTAAAGGATGTGATTTCGACTCGAGATGATATTATGAACTATTTGATTTTAAAAGGGCTTCCAGCAAAAGATGCATTTAAGATTATGGAAAAAGTGAGAAAAGGGAAAGGGCTTACGGAAGAAGATAAAGCGTTAATGAAAGAAAATGATGTTCCCCAATGGTATATTGAATCTTGTATGAAAATAAAATATATGTTTCCGAAAGCGCATGCGGTTGCTTATGTCATGATGTCTTTTCGACTGGCTTATTTTAAAGTTCATTATCCCTTAGCTTTTTATGCGACTTACTTTACAACAAAAGCTTCTGATTTTGATTCCGATCTGATCATTAAAGGAAAAAAAGTTGTGAAAGATAAAATAAAAGAACTAGAGAATCATTTTAATGAGCTTTCTCAAAGAGACAAAGATTTATTGACTGTACTAGAAGTGGCATATGAAATGTATTGTAGGGGTTTTGGATTTTTGCCCGTTGATATTTACCGTTCCGATGCAAATCAATTTATCATCATGGGGAACAATCTCTTGCCCCCCCTCGTTTCCTTGCAAGGAGTGGGAGAAAATGCTGCCCATAATATCTGTAAAGCCCGAGAAAAAAGCAAATTCATTTCTGTTGAAGATTTAAGACAAAGAGCGAAGGTTAGTAAAACGGTTATAGAAACGTTAAAAAAACATGGTTGCTTGGATGGATTGCCTGATGATGATCAACTTTCATTGTTTTAGACTTGCACATATGATGGGATTATGCTATACTTTTATCGATAAGATATTGATTTGAACAAAAAGAGTGGGACTTTCCCACTCTTTGCTGTTATTTCTTATTCTTTTTCATAATAGAATAAGAATAGGCATTTTCGAAAAAATATACTTAAGGAATATAGAGTGGGATAGAAAAAACAGAGGAGGATAAGAGTGGCGAAAAGGCGAATTGTTGATATTGTAAAAGATTTGGTTTTGCCTGTTATTGAGGAGAATGGATTTGAATTAGAAGACATAGAGTTTGTAAAAGAAGGAAAAGAGTGGTTTTTAAGAGTTTATATTGATAAAGATGGTGGAATTACATTAGATGATTGCCAAATCGTAAGTGAGTATCTTAGCAAAAGGTTAGATGAAACAGATCCGATTGAGCATCATTATTATTTAGAAGTCTCTTCTCCAGGTTTGGATAGGCCTCTAAAGACAGAAAGAGATTTTGAAAAATATAAAGGCAGGCTTGTTGAGGTACATTTATATGAACCAATTGATGGGCGAAAATTGATAGAAGGGGAATTGATGGGACTAAAAGAGAATCGAATTTCCTTGAAAGTTTCAGGGGATAAAATCATTGAACTTCCTCGGGAAAAAGCATCTCAGGTAAGGCTATCGGTGATTATTGAATAGGGAGGTACTATAAATGAATGAAGAATTTATTGAGGCTTTGGCCCAAATAGAGAAAGAAAAGGGTATTTCTAGAGAAACGCTCTTTGAGGCCATTGAAGCCGCTTTGATTTCTGCCTATAAAAAAAATTACGGTTCTGCACAAAATGTAAATGTATATATCAATAGAGAAAATGGTGAAGTGAGAGTATTTTCGAAAAAGAATGTGGTAGAAAAGGTTGAAAATGAATTATTGGAAATCGACTTAGAGGAAGCTAAGAAAATTAATAGCAATTATAATATAGGCGATGTGGTAGAAAAAGAGGTTACGCCTAAAAATTTTGGGCGAATCGCTGCTCAAACAGCCAAACAGGTTGTTGTTCAAAGGATTCGAGAAGCAGAACGTGGCGTTATTTATGAAGAGTTTGTAAATCGTGAAAGCGAAATCGTTACAGGAATTGTTCAACGAATTAACAAGGGGAATGTATTTATTAATTTGGGAAAAACGGAAGCGATTTTGACTCCTTCAGAACAGATACCAGATGAAGTCTATAAACATAATGACAGAATTAAAACATATATCGTTGAAGTGAAGAAAACGACAAAGGGCCCGCAAATCCTTGTTTCTAGGACACATCCCGGATTGGTAAAACGATTATTTGAATTGGAAGTTCCTGAAATCCATGATGGGATTGTAGAGATCAAGAGCATTGCCAGAGAAGGTGGCTCCAGGAGTAAAATTGCGGTTCATTCAAATGATCCGAATGTAGATGCCGTTGGAGCTTGTGTAGGCCCTAAAGGAACAAGAGTACAAACGATTGTTGATGAGCTGAAAGGTGAAAAAATTGATATCATAAAATGGAGTGAAGATCCAGAAGAATGGATTGCTAGTTCTCTCAGTCCATCAAAGGCGATAAAAGTAGAAATTGATGAGGAACAAAAATCAGCATTGGTAGTTGTTCCGGATTATCAGCTATCTTTGGCAATTGGTAAAGAAGGTCAAAATGCAAGATTAGCGGCAAAATTAACTGGTTGGAAAATTGATATTAAAAGCGAATCTCAATACAAAGAAATGAATAATGAAAACGAATAAGGACTTTGTCGATATAGAGTTGTATAGAGGAAGGAGGTATATCGCATCATGAAAAAAGCCAAGAAGATACCTATGAGACAATGTATCGGATGCATGACCTCAAAGCCTAAAAGAGAATTGATTCGAATTGTGAGAACCAAAGAGGGGGAAATCAAAATCGACCCGACGGGAAAAGCTTCAGGTCGGGGGGCATACATATGCAATGATATTGAATGTTTAGAGAAAATACGAAAGAAAAAAGCTCTTAATCGTAGTTTTGAACAAGAAGTCGATGAAGAAATTTATGAAAAACTAAGGGAGGAGCTTCAGAAAAGGTGAAAAATGATATTTCAAATTGGCTGGGTCTTGCGCAGCGTTCAGGGAATTTAATAACAGGAGAAGATACATGTCTGTTTTATATAAAAAAAAATGCCGTAAAATTGATCATCATTCCTGAAGACGCATCTTCCCAAACCCAAAAAAAGTTCCAGAATATTGCCCGCCAGAAAAATATTCCATTTGTTATTTATGGGCACCGGGATATTTTATCGCAGGCAATCGGAAAGGCCAATCGAACGGTTTATGCGATAAGAGATCAGGTATTTGCCACGAAAATACTTTATCTCATCGAAAAACATCGTGGTTCTTTGAATAATCGAGGGGGTGAGTAGATTTGTCAAGAATTAGAATCTATCAACTAGCGAAGGAATTAGAAATGCCCAGCAAAGAACTTATCAATAAATTGAATGAATTCGGTATTCAGGTGACAAATCATATGAGCACATTAGAAAAAGAGGAGGTAGATATTATAAAAGAATTATATGATATTGAGCAGTCAGAAGAGATTCCACGTAAAACAAATGTGAAACCTAAAAAAGAACGTCAAAAGAAAAAAAAGTCAGATATAAAGCATGAATCTACAGAAGCTCAAGCAGAAAAAAGCACGGAGGAAAATATTCACACAATTGAAATTCCTAAGAAAATTACGGTAAAAGACTTTGCAGATAAAATAGGAAAAAATCCTTCAGAAATTATAACTCGTCTGATTTCTGTGGGGGTCTTTGCAACAATTAACCAGGAAATCGATTTTGAACATGCTCATCAAATTGCTTCCGATTTTGGGATCACAATTAAAGAAAAGAAAGTAGAAAGCGAAATAGAGCTCGAATTGCTACAAGAAGAAGATCGACCTGAAGATTTAGAAGAAAGGCCTCCTGTTATAACAGTAATGGGACATGTTGATCATGGAAAGACTTCATTATTAGATGCGATTCGGAAAACAAATGTGACTTCCAAGGAGGCTGGCGGCATCACCCAACACATTGGCGCATCAGAAGTGAGGGTCAATGGGAAAAAAATTGTATTTTTAGATACGCCGGGGCATGAAGCGTTTACGGCAATGCGTTCAAGAGGAGCAAAAATAACAGATATAGCGATATTGGTAGTTGCTGCGGATGACGGAGTAATGCCTCAAACGATAGAGGCAATCAATCATGCGAAAGCAGCAAATGTGCCTATAATCGTTGCGTTAAACAAGATAGACAAGCCTACTGCAAATCCAGATAGGGTCAAACAAGAGCTGAGCGAACATGGCGTTTTAATAGAAGAATGGGGCGGAGATACGATTTGTGTTCCTGTTTCTGCATTGACAGGCGAAGGAATTGATAACCTACTTGAAATGATTTTGCTGTTGTCAGAAATGCTAGAATTAAAAGCAAATCCGAATAAACTGGCATCTGGGGTTATCATTGAAGCAGAATTGGATAAAAGCAAGGGGCCTGTTGCGACTGTTCTCATTCAGGGTGGGACATTGAAAACAGGAGATTCTGTCGTGGCAGGTGCTTCTTATGGCAGGGTAAGAGCGATGGTAAATGATAAAGGAAAAAATATAAAAAAGGCTGGCCCTTCTACAGCAGTCAAAATTTGGGGATTGTCTGATACTCCTGAAGCCGGTGATTCGTTTAATGCAGTAAAAGATGATAAAATAGCCAAGCAGATTTATGAACAAAGAAAAGAAAAGATCAGAGAACAGAATTTGAAAGCAACTGCAAAAGTATCTTTAGAAGATTTATTTAAACAAATTCAAGAAGGCGATGTAAAAGAGCTAAATATTATTATAAAAGCAGATGTACAAGGTTCAGTGGAAGCGCTCAAGCAGTCTTTGTTAAAATTAAGCAATGATGAGGTCAAAATTAACGTGATCCATGGCGGTGTAGGCACGATTACTGAATCCGATATTCTTCTTGCTTCAGCTTCGAATGCAATTATCATTGGCTTTAATGTAAGACCAAATTCAGCTGTAATAGGTTTGGCAGAGAGAGAAAATGTTGATGTGCGCACCTACAGAATTATTTATGAAGCGATTGAAGATGTCGAAGCAGCGATGAAAGGAATGTTAGAGCCTGAATATAAAGAAGTTATACTGGGAAGAGTTGAAATTAGAGCGACATTTAAAGTTCCTGGTGTAGGAAATATTGGAGGAGCTTATGTGCAAGAAG
>JAMNXX010000009.1 GCA_023623095.1 Bacillota bacterium
GTCGGTTATATTAACATCGGATATGGTCCGCTGAAGCCCGGAGCGGGTGTCAATAAAGAGTTGCCTTCCATAGGAAATATACACATCACAGGAATCGTCAATCTAGGCGGATTTATGGAGTATATCGTTTTACAGAACACAAGGCTTAATCTCGTGATGAAAATGGCAGATATGATCTCAAACGGGATTCAATATGGCATTTGGAAAATGGTAAAATCCATGCAAAAAGAAAAATGGGGATTGTCATAATCCTCATTTTTCTTTTAGAATAAAGGCTCATAGACTTTATTTTCAATCGCATAGATAATTTCTTCCAATCCCCGGTTCGCTGTATTGATCAAAACCGCCCCTTTTTCCATATCGATCACATTATCAAATTGATTCAAATAGCTCAGGCGGCTTTTTTCTCCATCATATAAAATCGCATCTACATATCCGTCATAATGTTCATCTACAACGGTATATCCTCTCCCCGCTAACTGCCTTGCGAGATCACGAAGATTTCTTTCAACAGCAACGACTTTCCGCATGCTTACACCTCCTAGCTGTATTATGACTAGGAGGTTTCGGAATTATACACCTTTTCGCTTGTGGTTTTGATATATTCATCGAGAAAATTTTCTTTTGCTCTGTCTAAGGCCTGCAGTTCCTCAACGGAAAGCGCATACGATGATTTTCCTTTTCGAATGGGCTTCCCATAAACGGTACTGTTATTTCTTGAATAAATACTGGTTAAAACCAGCCCATCTTGCTCCTCATCCAATAGCGCCAGTGAAAAACTTAAATTTCCTCCAATATCATCAAAAGCATCATATCTTACGATTCCAACGTGTTGAATGGATTTTAGCAATTTTTGCTCGATTTTTTCTTGCTCTCGCTCAATTTGATTCATCCGGATGTCGACGCTGTCTATTTTTTCATAATATTGATGAATGAGTTCCTCTAAATTTTTTCCTTTCATGTCTCGGGTAACGCTCCGATACATCCTTTGGATCTTTGACAATTTAAACCGCTGTATAAAAAAAACCAATAAAACAATGATATTGATAACGATGCTGTAAAAAATCATCAGTATATAATTGGATTCAATAAAATCAAATATCATTTCCATGACCATTTCTCCTCTTTTGTCTGTGATTTTTTTATAAAATGATGCTCTTATATTTCCCTAAAAAATAAATGATTTATCTTCACATTTGCTTGCAGATTTGTTTTAATGCATGAATTCCTGCATATACCTCTTCCTCTGTCGTAAAATAGCCAAAACTGAAACGAACTGTTCCCTGTCCAAATGTTCCGATCGTCTGATGCGCCATCGGTGCACAGTGTAACCCCGATCGAACGGCAATATCAAAATCTTTGTCTAAAATATAGCTGATTTTCGTAGAATCTTCGCTGCCTATATTGATGGAAATCACGGCAGCTTGCTTCTGGGGATCTTTTGGGCCATAAATTTGAACCCCTTTGATCTTTTTTAACTCAGAAAGCATCACCTCCAAGAGATACATCTCATGCTTTCGGATTTTATCCAGCCCTTCTTCCAATATAAATTCAATTCCTGCACCCAGTCCAACAATGCCCGGTGTATTCGGCGTTCCGCTCTCATAGCGGTCCGGACAGATTTCAGGCTGCATCAGGAGCTCAGACTGGCTGCCTGTTCCCCCTTCCTTCATATGCATCAAGTCAATGCCTTCCCGGATATATAAAATCCCAATACCCTGAGGTCCCATCAAGCTTTTGTGCCCCGGAACAGCAAGCAGATCGATATGCATCTTTTTGACATCGATATCATAAACTCCTGCCGTTTGTGCTGCGTCTACCAAAAATAAAATTTGACGGCGCTTTGCAATCTCTCCTATCTTTTCAATCGGCAAGATCGTTCCTGTCACATTGGAAGCATGGGTTGTTGCGATCAGCTTTGTATTTTTCCGAATCGCCTTTTCGATTTCTTTACAATCGAGCATCCCCTCGCTATTGCATGAAACGATGGTACAATCAACCCCTAATGATTCAAGCCTTTTCAACGGCCTTAGAACAGAATTGTGCTCCATACTGGTGGTAATCACATGATCCCCCGGCTTTAATATTCCCTTTAACCCCAAATTCAAGGATTCTGTCGCATTACACGTAAATACAACTTGCAGCGGATTATCGATATGAAAGAGTTCCGATACTTTTTCCCTGACTCTGTATATTTCCCTTCCAGCTTTTAAAGAGAGTCGGTGGCCGGATCTTCCGGGATTGGCCCCATATTTGCGCATACACTCCTGAACCGCTTGATAGACCCTTTCCGGTTTTGGAAAGCTTGTTGCTGCATGATCAAAATAAATCATTGTTTCACCTCCGGTTGGATTCAGATGATTGCCTCTTCTAAAATAATATATGCATGACCGCTTTATATGTATCGAATGTTTCATGTGAAACAATGAAAATTTTTTATATTTCCTGCAACATCCCTACCAAACGTTCCAGTTCTTCATCGCTGTAGTATTCGATTTCAATTTTTCCTTTTTTCTTTCTTCGGATGATATTTACCTTCGTTCCCAATGCCACCCTCAAAGAATCTTCTATCGATATCAAATAAGCATCTTTTTGCGGTGTATTTTCTTTTTTCTTCTTTTTTTCTCTTCCTTCAACAATTTTTGCAACCAAAGCTTCCGTTTCCCTGACAGAAAGTTTGTTTTGTATGATTTGATCGGCAATATCCTTTTGTATTTTCGGATCCTGAATCCTTAATAACGCCCTTGCATGTCCGCTGGTAATCTGATCCTGAATGACCATCTCCTGTACAGATGAATCCAAATTTAAAAGGCGGATGCTGTTGGCGATATAGGATCTGCTTCTGCCGATGCTCGCTGAAATTTCTTCTTGGGTTAGTTGATAATTTTTGATCAATTCCTTGTATGCCAATGCTTCTTCGATTGGATTGAGATCTTCTCTTTGAATATTTTCGATCAATGCGATTTCAAAACGCTTCACGGGCTCGATTTCTTTGATAATACACGGAATTTCTTTGAGTCCCGCAAGTTTGGCTGCTCTCCATCTTCTTTCCCCTGCAACGATCTCATATCCTTTTTCGATAGGGCAAATGACAATCGGCTGAATGATCCCATGTTTCCGGATCGATTCTACCAGGGCATTCAATTTTTCCGGATCAAAATATTTTCTGGGCTGATTCGAATTCGGCACGATGGATTCGACTTTTACTTGCTGGATATCTCCTCTGCCGCGCTGCGTCTGAATGGATTCTAATTTTCTTTCCGGGATCAAAGCACTTAACCCTTTGCCCAATCCTCTTTTTGGCTTCGCCATCTATATCACCTCATCCTCTTCCTCTAACTCCAAAAACTCGCTTGAAAGCTCCTTATATGCTTCCGCTCCTCTGGATCTCGGATCATATTGAATAATAGGAAGTCCATGGCTGGGTGCTTCTGCTAAACGTACATTTCTCGGAATAATAACCGTATATACTTTTCCCTTGAAATATTTCTTGACTTCATCCACCACTTGTATGGAAAGGTTTGTCCTCCCATCAAACATGCTTAATACAACTCCCTGGATTTCTAAATCCGGATTTAAATTCTCCTGAACCATCTCGATTGTTTTCATCAGTTGGCTGACACCTTCTAAAGCATAATATTCGCACTGGATGGGAATCAACACGCTATCTGCAGCCGTTAAAGAATTGATCGCCAAAAGCCCTAAGGAAGGAGGACAATCAATAAAGATATAATCATAATTTTCTTTTATGGGATCAACGATTCGCTTCAAACGCTTTTCCCGGTCTTTTACTTCTATCAGTTCGATCTCTGCTCCTGCGAGCTGAACGCTGGAAGGGATCAAAAATAGATTTTCTACACTCGTGGGCAGGATGCATTTTGAGATATCTTCATCTTTTATCAGCAAATCGTATATCGTAATCTCCAATTCATCCTTATCGATTCCAAAACCGCTTGTGGTATTTCCTTGCGGATCGATATCGATAACCAAAACGCTCTTTCCTTTTTCAGCAATGCAGGCGCTTAAATTGACATTCGTGGTCGTTTTCCCCACGCCGCCCTTTTGGTTAAATGTTGCAATCACTTTCCCCATTCACATCACCTCCCCTTCCTTATTTTATCATGATTATACAATTCGTTAGAATATTTTTGATTCCTTCTTTCTCGCACAGATATTCCGTTTGAAAAAAGATTGCTTTTTTATGGAAATGAATTAATACAAAAAGCCATCTGCGAATATACTGTATGGAATATCTTTACGGATACTCTTTTAGGAGGATTGCTGATGCTTCGGACGATTCTTACGACTTTTTTTCTCGTCTTTATCGCAGAATTGGGGGATAAAACACAGATTCAGACCATGTTGCTGGCAACACAAATGAAATCCTTACCCGGTGTTTTCATCGGTGCTGCTTTCGCATTGGTTTTCAGTGCATTTCTGGGTGTCCTGGTTGGAAATTATATTACCAAATGGATTTCTCCGAGCTATCTTCAATTCGGAGCCGGGATTTCCTTTATCATCATCGGGATTCTTACAATATCTGGTAAAATCTGATCGTCAAAGCCTTTTTTGTCAAAAAAGCTGCAGGCCGATTCCGATCCTGCAGTTTTTCGCTGATCCATTTTTTAATTTGTTTTACTGCTCCTTTGGTATTTTCACAACGACTTCAATATACTCTCCCTTATCGACCTGCTGATATTCTGCGTTTAATCCTGTTTGTCTGATTGCGTTGTAAGCATTTTTCAGCGTGTTCAAATAGATTTTAAAATTAATCGCTCTTTTGATTTTTTGTTTTTCGGACTGCTCCTTTGATGATTTCGATATTTTTTCCAAAATCTGTTCGATGTATTTTTCCGTTTTTTTGACGGTCATATCTTTTTGGATAATATCTTGTAAAGCCTTTAACTGCATCTCTTCATCATGCAATTTTAATAAAGCTCTCCCATGCCGTTCCGTTAAATTGTTTTCAATCAGAAGTCTTTTTACCTCATCAGGAAGCCTTAAGAGCCTGAGCTTATTGGCAATCGTA
>JAMNXX010000227.1 GCA_023623095.1 Bacillota bacterium
TTTATATTGCACTTTGATTAAATGATATCCAAATTGCGTTTTTACAGGCTCGCTAAGTTCCCCTTCTTTCAGATTAAAAGCAGCTTCTTCAAATTCCGGAACCATCTTTCCCCTCTCAAATTCGCCTAGATCTCCTCCAGCTTGTTTTGAAGGACAGGTGGAATATTTTTGGGCTGCTTCTTCAAAAGACAATCCTTGACAAATTTCATCTTGTATTTCTTTGGCTTTTTCAAGTTCATCTACAAGGATATGGCTGGCCCTAACAGCCTCCGGCTCTTGGAACTGCTCGCTGTGATCATGATAATATTGGGCAATTTCCTCTTCCGTAGCAGATACATCCGATAAGATCTTGTTGACAGCATATTGTTTTAAAATATTTGCTTTTACCCTTTCTAACTCCAATTTGAAATTTTCTTCTTGATCAAAAGAATTCTCGATTGCGTATAAATATAGCATTTCTCCATAAACCATTTCATATACTAATTTTTTCATTCCATCCGGTGATTGATATTGTGCCGCAATTTGTGGATTGAGTCCCTGTAAAAATGCATATACATCTTGTTGCGTGATTTCTTTTCCGTTGACTGTTGCAAGTACCGCATTTTGATTCATCATTTTGGATTCCCCTTTATCATTTATTTTTTGATTTTGCTAAAAATCAATAAAAATAAAGGTATCAAAATATGTTTTGATACCCTCCCATTATATCATTAAAAAACAAGAATACCAAAAGCAAAAAATATTTCTTATGAAGTTCTTATTTCTCCTGTTCTCTTGGAAAAAAGAGCAATTTCCATATCAGAATAAAAAAATATATAACGTCTTACTCCTCCACAATTTGCTCAGCAAGAAACTCCCTGAATTCTTTGATGATATCCTCTAGGCTTTTCGATTCTTCATCAAGGTTGAGCCCATAGAACGGCGGGACTTTCAACCCCCTTGTTTCTATCTCTTTTTTGAGTTCCTCCATAAAAACACCCGCACCTTCTACCAACGTGCTTTCGAAATCAAGGGCCTTTGGCTTTCCTCCCCAATCTTCTGAAAAGCTAGTCAGTGTAACTCCGCAGGTTGGAGACCCATTACAGCCTAATACAGCAACTGTCTTATATCCTATTTGTTCATAATTTTCCATATAATCTACGGGATGTTTTGAAAGTTCCCTGCAGTATTTTCTAAATCCGGGATTGTCATACAGATATTTCGTGCACCACCATCGTTGAACGCCTAAATAAAGTGTTTCCGGACATGGGAGCTGTATCACTCCGAAGCCATAGTCATGTAGCGTATCAATTACATCCTTGCACATTCCGGGATATCTAGCCAATTCTTTTACTTTATTATTGGTATTTAGAAGGCAATGGGCAACAAAAACAATTTTTTTGCTTCGCGCATCATCAATATGTACAGATATATGAATCCCCCCTTTTTTATAATTGCAGCTAGGGTAGTGGGTTTTGACTATTTTTCTTTTTTCTTTTTTAAATAGGTTTCCTTATGCTTGAGGAAAAAGTTCGTAAAATCTTCAAATGTAAACTCTTTTACCTCGCTAATATCCTCCGAAATCTTTCTGAAAAAACAAGTAGGAATTTCTTCATCTTCTAAACTTGATTTGATACAAGGATCGCAGCCATTGGAGTGGTTTTTGGGATTAAATTCACACCCGAAATCTGTGCAGGTACAAAAATGCCGTTCCCTTTCCATGCCATTTACCGCCCCTTTCATAATTTGTTTAACCACTTAAGATAAGTGTTCAGCATTTTTTGTAAAAATCCTCTTTTTTTAGCAAAATAATGGAAAGGGCTATTTGAAATATGAATGTGTCCCTCTAATCCCTGCCATTTAGTATCTTTTTTGGAAGACAAACCTTAAGCGCTTATCCGAGAGCTGTTCTGTCTTTTATCTTCTTGCCTTTCCTGTAATCTTTTCAATATTTATCTTTATTATCACTGTTTTATCTTTTGCTTTTTTAATATATTCTTTTCCTTGCTCTACATATTGATTGGCATATTTGTATATAATTTCCAATAGCGCTTTTTCTTTTTCTTCATTAAAAATCTCCATCGCTTTTCCAAAAACGATCACACTTTCATACCTCGTAGTAAATTTTTCCGGTATGGGTTTTGTCTCACCTACAACACAAAAGGATACTCGCATATTATTTTTGATATTATCTAATTTATGCCCTTCCTTAGCGCAATGAAAATAAATGCTATTATCTACATATACATAATTTAACGGTACTCCATAAGCATAGCCATCTTCCCCTACTGTCGATAAAATCCCATATTCGCCTTTTTTTAATATTTCAATTGCCTCTTCTGGTCCTATCTTTCTATCCTCTCTCCTGATTTCTTTAAACAATTTATTGACCTCCTTGTCGATTTATTGATTCATTGCCATGCATGTTTTTTATTGCTATATTTCATCTTTTCCCATGAAGCCCATCCAATAGGAGAATAAAAAATTCTATCCTGATATTGAACTTCCGTTTTTATTTTCTGTATATTAATACATAGAAATTTGCATCTTTCATTTCCATTCTATCCCCTTGCTGCAGTCCTCCGATATATCTGAATACAAATTGAACTTTCACCGCTTCATTTTCGTCTACAAATATCATATTTTTCGGATCGATGGAAGACCTGTCCTCCGGAGGTAAGCCGCCATATTTTTCATGCAGTTTCTCTACAAATTCTTCCAGATTCTTTTCATAAAGGAGTATTCCATTTTCTTTTAATTGAAACAGATGTTTCTCCATATCATAATCTGCTTGGAGCCCTTGTTCCTTCCCTTGATTTCTTACGATATTTTCCATCTCAATCAAATAGTCATATTCTTTTACGTCAATGATTGCCCTTTTTCCATAGCTATCATAATGAACATATTCTTCTGCTCCTTTCTCTTTTGCATATGTAAATGGGAACCCAAATACATCGTTCATATCTTTCATTTTAAAATCCTTGGGAATATATTTGACCTCTTTTAGGCTATGATTTTTATCAAAATAATCCAATATCATGCTGATTTGCGTTTTGCTTTCTTCTGATAATTCCCGATCTGCATGGACTATTTTTTCTCCCTCCAGCATCTTGTTTTGCACAAGCACACGTTCAAATCTCCTGTTTTGGCTCCATTTTGATACGGAAAAACTGCTGAAAGGTCCTACTACTGCATTTAGGACGAGGATAGAAAGAGAAATCGGAATGATGATATTTCTAAGCTTCTTTGTGATTGAAAAATAAAGCATCATTCCCAAAACCCATAATCCCAAAACAACAACAAAATACCTGTTTTCTGTCACTCCATATTGTTGAATCCTCAATCCGATCGAAAAAAACATCATTCCAAGGATCGGAAGAATGATTTTTGGAAAGAAAAATAAAAATTTTTTGGCCAGCTTATTTTCTTCATGAATAGGGAAGATGAAAAAAATCACGCCCACAGTGATGACGGAATACCACAATACAAGGTGAGACACAACCCCCACCGGCCAAACGCCCGTAACAATGATCTTAATAAAATATGCATACAGAATTCCCATATATGCTAAAATCAAAGGAATAACGATATACAAAAGCAATATGTTCAGTGCTTTTGGATACTTTGTATCGGAAAGATCCGCATCGCTGTAAGGGATCTTGGATAAAAATTGGGTCGGAGAAAAAATCCCAGCGATGATTAGAAATGTGTAATAATAAAATTTTGAATCGATGGCTACAGAAAAAAGCTGATCGATGGAAAAAAACATTGCTGAAATCCCCACATATA
Organism: Bacillota bacterium; assembly: GCA_023623095.1. Classification (GTDB taxonomy): domain Bacteria; phylum Bacillota; class Clostridia; order Peptostreptococcales; family Thermotaleaceae; genus JAMNXX01. Next base: position 3,769 of record JAMNXX010000227.1, read on the forward strand.
ACACCGCAGAATAAATAACGGTGATCAAGCCGCTTTCCAGCACCTTTACAATGTAAAACTCATAGCCTTCCTTGTTTCCGAACCATGGTATGTAAAGAAATGCAAGGCACATAAAAATACTCACTGCAGCATATCTCGTCATACTCACCATTTCGAAATCTTTGAGCAAAAAGAAATAATACATCAGCAAAAATGCTATCCCTGCAATATGGATCAAAAATTGATGCTTCCGTTTGACCGCCCTCTTTTTTTCAAACAAGAGTTGGATGCATAAAGACAGGGGAATCCCCAATGCAATGATCATGCTAACTCGCTGCAAAGTTTCTAAAAATTCTCTGCTTGCAGATGATCTTTGTTCATTCATAATGATCAGCATAACCACCAGAGCACTGGAAACAACAATCGTCAAAGGAAACCTTCTGATGCTTGCATAAAGGGCTTTGATAATATTGTTTACTGCTTTTTTTATTTTAATTTTTGACAACCCCTCTCCTTTATTCTTACTATAGCTATTCGATAGGAGTAGTTTCCGAGACCACAAATACTTCGTCTCCTACTTTTATCTTTCCTCCTTTAAGGACCTTTCCAAATCGTCCCTCCCTGCTAACAATATAAGGCCTTCCATGCTCTTTAAACTCCTCTTTTCCTATATGCAATATCTTTATTGCCGCCTCTCCGATCTTTACAACCGTACCGACAGACAATTCTTCCAAAGGCATCCCTTGAATGGTAATATTCTCAGTATATCCTCCGTTAAGCACTTCTTCCTTCTTTTCAAGAGGAACCTTCTCCAAAGCCTCAACAGGAAAAATGCTGACCTGCCGGCTCCAATTTCCGGCATGTGCATCCCCTTCCAATCCCCAGTCCTCAATGAGATTGGCTTCCTTGACACTTTCTTTTTCAATTCCTTTTGTTGAACTGATATTGATCGAAATTACCTTGGCCATGATCCGCCTCCAGTCTTTAGGATTTTAATTTTTCCAATCAAACAAAAAACATTCAAGTATTCTCTTGTCCTGATTCATAGAGTGTTTTCCCTTTTTTTCTTTCATATAATATTGATAGAGCCATTATATCATACCTATTGCTTAAATAATTTTCTCGCATCGCACGAAAATTCCTTTTGGAAAATATAATAAAATAAAAATTTTTCGCTGCTCGATAATTTTTATCTTTATATAGATAGATGAAAAGTTTAACAGTTTTGATTCATAAAAAAATAATTTATGTTATAATAAATTCATATCATTAAATCTT
>JAMNXX010000138.1 GCA_023623095.1 Bacillota bacterium
GAAACCGCTCTTCCATATCCCGTAATCACTGCAGTAAAAATATTGAGTCGCAACTCACAGATCAATAAAATGAGCGTTTGAAATCGATTGGCTCCCAATGTTTTGCCAAGCATTTTCACATGCTGCCCTTTGTCCTTTGTCCCATTATAAACCAATCCGGTTATAATCGGCGTAATTAAGCAAATTTGTGCAATAATCATTGCAGTAGGAGTAAAGCTTAACCCTAAAAAACCAAGAGGTCCTTTTCTTGAGATAAACAAAAATACGACCAACCCTGCAATAACAGGTGGCAGGCTCATCATCGTATAAAGAAGCCTTACCACAATTCCCTTTCCTTTGAAATGAAATAAGCCTAAAAAAATACCGGCTGGTATCGCCAAAAGCGTAGACAAAAAAGTAGAAGTGAGAGAAACATATAGGGACAGGAAAATGATCTGATATATCTCCTGATCAAAAGATAGCAATAATTCGATTGCACCTTTTACTCCCAATACGATTTCTCTCACTGGTCTTCACTCCTTACTTATTTGCATTACTTATTTGCATTTGGAATAAATAAAGATTGTCCGTATTCTTCTTGTCCAAATTCAGCAATGAGTTTCTGAGCCTTTTCCGATAAAATCCAATCAACAAATGCCTGTGCACCTTCTGCATTTATCTGATCGTTTTTATCTGGATTAACTGCAATAACGCCATATTGGTTAAATAATTGTTCATCACCTTCTACCAAAATTTCTAAACCGATATTCTCTCTCATTGATAAATAAGTCGCTCTGTCAGACAATGTATACCCGTTCATCTCTTCAGCCATTTGAATCACATCGCCCATACCTTTTCCTGCCTCTACATACCAATCTCCCTGGGGTTCAATATTTGCTTGTTTCCAGCAAGCCAGCTCCTTCTTATGCGTTCCGGAATCATCTCCCCTGGATACAAATACAGATTGGCTTTCAGAAATTGCTTCTAATGCTTTTACAACATCATTTGACGCAATTTCTCCGATTTTAGCAGGATCGTCTTTCGGGCCGATAATGATAAAATCATTATACATCACATCAAATCGTTCTAATCCATGACCTGCTGCCACAAATTCTTCTTCTGACTCTTTTGCGTGTACTAGAAGCACATCTGCTTCACCGTCTTCTCCCATTTGTAAAGCCTTTCCCGTTCCTACTGCAACAACCTCTACTTGGTATCCCGTATCTTCTTCAAAGACAGGAAGCAAATAATCCAGCAAACCACTATTTTCTGTGCTTGTGGTTGTCGCCATGATCACACGCGGATTTTCAGGTGCAGCTGGTTCTTCCCCTGTATCTTCCGGTGACTCTGATGGTGCTTGTCCGCAGCCTCCCAGCAAAGATACCACGAGAAGTAATGCCAATAATATACTCCAGATCTTTGATTTTTTAAATTTCATAGATTGTCTCCTCCTTTAATTATGTATTTTATATTCTTTATTTTTCCAGTGATTTGGCGCCGGCAACCTTTCACATAGAAAAATAAAGATAGCGCTCTAAATAAAAATGCCCAACTCCCAAGAAAGCAGAGTTAGGCTTTTTAAAAGCAAAAATATAATAAAAAAATCGCTTCTCTCCTTTCCATACTGGGAGGCTTATTCGTTTCCAAATAAACCCTATCGGCCTTCGATCATAGCAAGACAGGTGCTTTAGATCGACAGACTCGGAGAACAATATTCTTTTTATTAAAAATATTTGATAAATAACAGAAACGTGTCGAAATCCCATGAATATATTATCATGCAGCATCATCCTTGTCAATCATTCCTCTCCGCTGCAAAGCTCTAAATTTTTTGGCTTGTCTGTTTTTTATGTTCATATTCTGCTTATGAATCGAGAGCAAAAATAGTATAATAAACATATTAACGAAAGTTAGAATGAAGAACAAGGGGGAGAAGGTATGGAAAGATATATCAAAAATATTGGAACGCTATCGCCCCAAGAAAATAAATCTCTTCAAAGGCGCAAAGTAGCCGTGGTAGGCTGCGGGGGATTAGGGGGACATGTGATCGAATTACTAGGCCGTTTGGGAATAGGTAGTATTACCGCCATTGATTATGATGTGTTTGAAATTTCTAATCTAAACAGGCAGCTTTTGTCTGACGAAGCATCCTTAGGAAGAAGTAAAGCGCTTCAAGCCCAAAAACGGATGAAGCAGATCAACTCTACGGTGACCGTTTCCCCGATAATTAAAAAATTAGATCGTCAAAACGGCATACAGCTATTGTCTGGTCATGATGTCATTATCGATGCCTTGGACAATATTCCATCCCGGCTGATCCTCCAAGATATTGCTGAAGCGCTTGGTATCCCAATGGTTCATGGTGCTATCGCGGGTTGGTATGGGCAAGTAAGTACCATTTTCCCTGGAGATAAAACCCTTTCTAAAATTTATCCCAATCCAAATGCAGAGGGAGTGGAAAAAGAATTAGGCAACCCTTCCTTTACCCCTGCTCTCATCGCTTCCATCGAAGTCAGCGAAGCACTGAAAATATTGATTGGCCGCGGTTCTTTGCTTCGAAAAAAATTGTTGTCCATTAATTTATTGGATCAAGAATACGAAATCATTGACTTTAAATCATAATGGTCTGTTCACAAGGAAATGGAAGGAGAGAAATATTATGTTTACATTAGGCATTATTACTATTAGCGATAAAGGTGCACAAAACCTTCGTGAAGATAAAAGCGGTCCTGCGATTCAAGAAATCATGGAAAAGAACAATTTTATTACAAAAAGCTATATCATTATTCCTGATGAGCAAGAAGAGATAGAAAAACAGCTCATTAAAATGTGTGATCAGTTGAAGGTTGATTTGCTTCTGACCTCCGGGGGCACGGGATTTTCAAAGAGGGATGTTACGCCGGAGGCGACCTTAAATGTGATCGAAAAAGAAGCTCCCGGCATCGCTGAGGCGATCCGCTACAATAGCCTTCAAATCACTCCGCGTGCGATGCTCTCCAGGGGAGTATCCGGAATCCGAAAAGATACGTTGATTATCAATCTTCCCGGAAGCCCAAAAGCCGTTCGGGAAAGTTTGGAATGGATTATCCCCAGTATTCAACATGGATTAGAAATTTTGAAAGGAACCGCTTCAGAGTGCGGTTCAAAATAAACTCTCCCGCATTTGCATCGAAAAATTGGGTATGATACGCTATAGGGCAAATAGATTTGATAGAAAATAAGGTATTTCTGTTTCACTGTTTCTTGAGCGTCTTTATATTTTATGATAAAAGAAATTTCACGTGAATTTGTTTTAATGGAGGATGCAAAATTGATAAATCGCCTAATCGAACTCATTGAAAAAGAAGATAAGAAAAACCCTTTAACAGATGAAGATATCGCAAAGCAATTAAATATTTCCAGAGAAAAGGTCAATGCATTGAGGCAGAAGCTTTCTATCCCAAATTCTCATTTGCGCAGGGAAGAAGTACTTCTGGAAGCAATCGATCAGATTACGGATGCGGATCCCTATATTTCTTTAAGAAAATTAACGATCGAATTGAACAAAATGGGCTTTCATATCTCCACTTTCGGTGTGCGAAAATATAAAGATTATCTAGATGAAAAGAAAAAAAAGAAAAGGGTCACGCACAAACAGCCTGTTAGTGGAATTAGTTCATATCAAGCAGAAAAAAAAGCAGAACCTTTTGCTGATATTATCGGAGCAGACGGGAGTTTAAAGCAGGTTGTAAAATTAGCAAAAGCAGCAGCATTGTATCCGCCATACGGACTGCACACGTTAATCGTCGGAGAAACAGGAGTGGGAAAAAGCCAGCTGGTGGAAGGAATGCACCAGTTTTTAAAAAGCGTTAAGAAAAAACCATCTATTCCGCTTGTTACCTTTAACTGTGCAGATTATAGTGACAATCCGCAATTATTAGTTTCCCAACTGTTTGGATATAATAAGGGAAGCTTTACAGGCGCAGATCAGGACAAACCGGGTCTGGTTGAAAAAGCAAATGGCGGAATTTTATTTCTGGATGAAATTCATCGACTTCCACCAAATGGGCAGGAGATCTTATTTCGAATCATCGATAAAGGTGAATTTTCGAGATTGGGAGAGACCGCTCATCACAGAAAAGTCAATTTGATGATCATCGGTGCTACAACAGAAAATTTAGAATCGAGCTTATTGATCACATTTAGAAGAAGGATCCCATTTTTGATTGAAATTCCTTCTTTAGAAAACCGTCCCGTTATTGAACGGCTTCAGCTGATCCAAAAATTTTTTGCTGTAGAATCTAAAAGGATCAATGCATCCATCTACGTCCCAAAAGAATTGGTAGAGATCCTCCTCTTCTATAAAGTGCCCGGAAATATCGGCCAGCTCCGTTCGGATATTCAAGTGATTTGTGCAGAGGCCCTTTTGAATTCTATTTATAATGATCAGCGAATTATCGAAATTACGATCAATGAATTGCCCAAATATATAAAAGCACAGATGCTAGAAATTAAAAAGGAAGTGAAACGAAACACCAATCTCATTATCAGCAGTTTGAGAGTCTTTCCTCATGTTGAACCCACTATGGAAATCGAAAATTGTCTATTTCGGGGAAATTTATTTCAATTGTTTGAAAAAGTACAGAAAAAAATTTATGAATCAGAAAAGGAAGAACATACCTTTAACACCGAAGCAAAACATATAAAGGAATTAAACGATCTGGTAGAAGCCTATATGCTCGACATCGAAAGCAGACACCGAAGGATGTCCAAACAAAATCTTGAAAACATCGTTGGAACCCAAATTGTTGAAATCGTCGAAGAAATATGCGATCAATTGATTCCGGATTTAAAAATTAAAAACACGCCTTTTTTTAATACTTTTTGTCTTCATGCCGTTGTTGCTTATGAGCGGATGAAAGCAGGCAAACGAATTACCAACTTTCATCTTGATACGATTCGAAAAAATTATCCAAAGGCTTATTCTATTGCCTTAGAAATTAATAAATTTCTAAGTGAAAAGCTGGATATCGATTTTCCGGAAGATGAAGCAG
>JAMNXX010000252.1 GCA_023623095.1 Bacillota bacterium
ATCGCTACAACCCCTTCGTGTATCGTTTCTAAAATCGTCATGATCTCATTGTTTGCAATCTGTATTTTCTGAAATGCTTCTTTTTCTGAAGCTTTTGCTGCCAGAAGTTCCGCCATCCGCTCTATGAAAGAGACCATACTCTCTTTATTCTGTATCAGTTTTCTACGTTGTTCTTCTTCAAATGCAATCAGTCCAATAATACCGATCGTTCTTCCCCCTGCCCTGATAGGGGTACAAACTTCTGCTAGTTCCTTCGTTTTCCCTATAAGACTAGACTCATCATAAGTGAGATCTCTACAAGGTTCCTCCACAATTTCTGTCTTACCGTTTCGCAATACCCTCGCATAAAGGAAATTCCCGTTTAAATTGCCTCGTTCTTCTTTTTCCCCAAGTTTTTCTTTATATAGCCCAGTCCCTCCCACAATCGTCAGCTCTTGATCCACAATCTCTGTTTCAAGGCCGATTGCATGGGAAATTGCCTCCGCTACTTGCTGTACCGTTTCGGCAATATCTTTTAATTCTGGCATGCTATTCCCCCTTTGGATAAACAGTTTTGAGCCGAGCCTTTTCTAATTTTGATGATTAGTTCTCCATTCTTTTTTAAAAAACCTCTTTTTTGCGATTTTATGTGTTTTCCGTCCATTCCTTTGCTCTTCCCAAAATGGTGTAAAATCTTTACAACAAAAGCCTTGAACCATTTATTTAAAAAGGTTTCAAGGCTATATCACTACTCCCACTCGATGGTTGCCGGCGGTTTGGCGGTAATATCATATACCACGCGGTTCACGCCGGGAACCTCATGGACAATCCGCTCGGAAATCCTTTCTAACACCGCATAAGGGATTTTGGCCCAATCCGCTTTCATCGCATCCGTACTGTTTACTGCGCGAATGGCTACCGTATGGCTGTAAGTCCTCCTATCTCTCGTCACACCGACGCTTCGTATCCCGGTAAGGATCGTGAAATACTGCCATATTTGCCTGCCCAATCCCGCTCTTTGTATCTCTTCTCTGAGAATTGCATCCGATTCTCTTACGATATGGAGTTTTTCCTCCGTCACTTCTCCCAGAACCCGTACAGCCAAACCCGGTCCCGGAAAAGGCTGCCTCCATACGATATCCTCAGAAATCCCCAGTTCTTCTCCTAATTTGCGCACTTGATCCTTATACAGTTCCTTTAGCGGCTCAATCAAAGAAAACTGCATATCTTCCGGCAACCCGCCCACATTGTGATGGGTCTTTACAACAGATGAATTTCCCGTGCCGCTCTCGATGATATCCGGATAAATCGTTCCTTGAACGAGATAATCTATCTTTCCCAATTTAGAAGCTTCTTCTTCAAATACGCGAATAAATTCCTCACCGATTATTTTCCTTTTTCTTTCCGGATCGGTTACCCCTTTCAGCTTCTCTAAGAATCTTTTTTGAGCGTCCACGCGAATCAAATTCATATGGAATTCTTCGCGAAACACCTGTTCAACTTGATCCGCTTCCCCTTTCCGAAGCAAACCATTATCCACAAAAATGCATATCAATTGATCTCCTATGGCGCGGTGCACTAAAACTGCTGCTACAGAAGAATCCACTCCTCCGGATAATGCGCAAAGAACTTTTTTATCTTTTACTTCCCTTCGAATGCTTTGAAGGGATTTTTTAATAAATTCTTGCATCACGCAGCCTCCCTTTTTTGTTCATCCCATCATTTTAGTAGTCGATTACGCTGTAATTAGGCGCTTCTTTGGTGATACTGATATCATGGGGATGGCTTTCCACCAATCCCGCAGAAGTGATCCGGATAAACTTGCCCTTTTCTTGCAGATCCCGGATCGTAGGTGTACCGCAGTAGCCCATTCCAGCCTTTAAGCCGCCTACCAATTGATAGACGATATCTTTTAATCGCCCTCTGTACGGAACTCTTCCTTCTACTCCTTCGGGTACAAGTTTTTTTGAATCCTCCTGGAAATATCGATCTCTGCTTCCGGATTCCATTGCCGCAGTAGAACCCATTCCACGATAAACTTTAAAGCTTCTTCCTTTATAAATGACGGTTTCTCCGGGGCTTTCTTCCGTGCCGGCAAACAAAGAACCCAGCATGCAAACATTTGCCCCCGCAGCAATTGCTTTTGTAATTTCTCCTGAATATTTAATGCCTCCGTCCGCAATAATCGGAATCCCGTATTTCTTTGCAGCTCGCGCACAATCATATACAGCAGTAATCTGAGGCACACCGATCCCGGCAATGACCCTTGTTGTACAGATCGAACCCGGCCCGATTCCTACCTTCACTGCATCAGCTCCTGCCCGAATCAAATCCTCTGTCGCCTCTCCTGTGGCCACATTCCCCGCAATGAGCTGAATCTCAGGAAAAATCGATTTAATTTCTTTCACGGCATCGATAACTCCTTTTGAATGGCCATGTGCCGTATCTACAACGATCACATCAACACCGGCGTCGATCAATGCTTCGATTCGCTCTATCATATCCCTCGTTACGCCCACCGCTGCACCGACCAAAAGCCTTCCGTTTTCATCTTTCGCAGAATTTGGATACTGAATCGATTTTTCAATATCCTTAATCGTAATCAATCCTTTTAAATATCCTTCTTCATCAACGATCGGAAGCTTTTCAATCTTTCTGCTCTTTAGGATCTTTTGGGCTTCTTCTAAAGAAGTTCCTTCCCTCGCTGTCACCAACCCTTCTTTCGTCATCACTTCCTTGATCTTCTTATTCATATCATTTTCAAACCGAACATCCCGATTGGTCAGGATCCCTACCAATTTTTTATTTTCATCTGTAATGGGAACCCCTGAAATGTGATACCGCTCCATCAGCTCCACAGCATCCCCGATCACATGCTCCGGTGAAAGGTAGAACGGATCCACGATGACACCATGCTCACTTCTTTTGACCTTATCCACTTCCAATGCCTGTGCTTCGATAGACATATTTTTATGGATGATCCCAATGCCGCCTTCCCGCGCGATGGCGATTGCCAATCTCGCTTCCGTTACCGTATCCATCCCGGCACTCATAATCGGTATATTCAATCTGATTTTTTTTGTTAACTGTGTTCGAACATCAACATCCTTGGGCAACACATCCGATTTTTGCGGTATCAACAGCACATCGTCAAACGTAAGTCCTTCTTTCACAAATTTGTCTTCCATAATTGCCTTCCTTTCCTCCTATTTTCCTTCCCAAATCATCATCATTTTTGTACCGGATATTTTTGTTTTTCTATTATACATATCAAATATACGCCCTTCTGTCAATACAGGACAATTTGAAATATGCTAGCGCAAATGCGTCTGTTTTAAGTATTCTTCAAGCTGTTCCTTCAGTTCTCGATAGATCTCCTGAATGGGCCGTTTGTACTGCATCGCAATTTTACGGCAGATATCATATTCCGGTGTATATCTCAATGTTTCCCCTTTCAACTTTCCTGCTTTAAACGGCACCACCCCGTATTTCGTACGAACATGGATAAACTGCCTTTCCAATGTATTTCTATCAACAGAATATCTTCGAATCCCAAATGTTGTCGTCTCTCTGAAGATCATTTCTTCCAATGCCCTTCTCTTTTTTTCCTCACAGAGTACCGATAGCAAAATCCCCGGGCGATTCTTCTTCATGATAACGGGGGTAAGAAACACATCCAGCGCTCCTTTTTCAAAGGCCTTCTCCATCACATATTCGTAAATTTCAGGATTCATATCATCAATATTTGTTTCCAGCATCACGAGCTGATCTTGAGGCTTTTTTTTTCCGCCAGATAAACGCGGAATACATTTGGAATCTCGAAATCCCGTTTCCCCAATCCATAACCAATCTTCTGAATCTCCATCAAAGGAATTTCTCCGTAACTTTGGCTCAATGCCTTGACGATAGCCGCTCCTGTCGGCGTTACCAATTCCCCTCGAACGCCTGCACTATAGATGGGCACGCCCCTGAGAATCTCTAAAACAGCCGGCGCAGGAACCGGGATTTGTCCATGGGCACATTCTACAAATCCATATCCCACATGGAGAGGAGAAGAATGGACTTCCTCCACTCCGAGAAGATCCATACAGATTGAAAATCCTGCGATATCGATGATGGAATCCACAGCACCCACTTCATGAAAATGGACTTCTTCAATGGGCTTTCCGTGAACCTTCGCTTCCGCTTCTGCAACAGCTCGGAAAATTTTTTTGCTCATCGCTTTCACATCATCTTTCAATCCGCTGCTATCAAAAATCTGCTCAATATCATAAAGGTTGCGATGAACATGGTGATGATCCCCCTCTTCCAGAAACACCTCAAAATCTGTTCCGGTAATCCCCTTTTTTACGGAGCGGCGGATGCGAATTTGATATCCGTCTAGATTTAGTTTTTCCAATTCAGACAGAAAACTTCCCTCATCAATGCCTAAATCCAGCAGAGCTCCTACAGCCATATCTCCACTGATTCCTGAAAAACAATCGAAATACAATATTTTTTTCATTGAACTTCCTCCGTATTTTACAAAATATGTATTTTTTGCCTTTTTCTGGTGATTTTGATCCGATATACATATCTTAATGGATGATCGAACAAGCTCGTCCAATCCCTTCCTTTTTTATAGTTTATCGGAATTGTTTTCTTTATTCAATCGATTCGCGAACTTTTATTTGATTTAAATACATCTCGTACCCTTTTTTTCATGCTATATTTTCAATCAAAATTCCCCATAATAATCATGCGTCGCGAAGATAAAAACTTATTATGGAAAAAGGAGGAACATTATAACGATGGCGATGAACACTTCTCCGCGATTAGATGCTTCTAATTTAAAGGTGCTTGAAGATCAGCTGAATTATGAATTTCTGATGAACAAAAAAATGAGCCAATATGCTGAATACTGCAATGATTCCCAGCTGAAAAACATTTGTCAACA
>JAMNXX010000199.1 GCA_023623095.1 Bacillota bacterium
TTTAATATTATCGATTGCAAAAAAGGAGTTGAGACATATTGAGATTTTGGGAGGGATTCTTGGATTTTTTATCGGATTGGCACAAGGATTGATTGTTTTATTTTAAAATATTTAAAAAAATGCTAAAAGCGATGAATAGAAAGAGTACCATATTTTCAGTCGACAGAGAGAGGGATGCCTTTGGCTGTAAGCACCCTTCGATATGGATATGGGAAAACCATCTTGGAGCTGTACCCGAGTAGCTTTTATGCAAAAGGATTTCCGCATAGACGGCGTTATCGTCTACACAAGAGGATCATGAGATCAAATTGGGTGGAACCGCGGGAAAATCTTCTCGTCCCAGGCTGTAGGGATGAGGAGTTTTTTGTTTTTCATGTAAATATGTAAATATTTTATGGATATAGGAGGTAAAAACAGATGGAGCAAGTAAAAATAACATTGCAGGATGGTTCGGTTAAGGAATATCCTTCAAAAACAACATTGCTTGAAATTGCAGAATCCATTAGCCCCAGATTAGCAAAAGAAGCTGTTGGCGGAGAAGTCGATAAGCATGTTGTGGATTTAAAATATCCGATTGAAAAAGATGCTTTTATTCATATTTTAAAATTTCAGGATGAAAAAGGTGCAGATATTTTTAGGCATACAAGCGCCCATATCCTTGCGCAGGCAGTCAAAAGGATGTATCCGGATGCAAAATTGGCGATTGGGCCGGCCATTGAAAACGGATTTTATTATGATTTCGATTTGGAACATCGATTTACGGAAGAGGATCTTGAAAAAATCGAAAAAGAAATGCTAAAAATTATCAAAGAAGATCTAGACATCGAAAGGTTTGAACTGCCTCGGGATGAAGCAATCCAATATATGCAGGAGCGAAATGAACCTTATAAAGTGGAATTGATTCAAGAACTTCCTGAAGATGCCGTTATTTCTTTCTATAAGCAAGGTGAATTTGTGGATCTATGTGCAGGACCCCATTTGCCCTCAACCAAACCTGTAAAGGCTGTGAAACTTTTAAGCGTTGCCGGCGCATACTGGCGCGGGGATGAAAAGAGGCCGATGCTTCAAAGAATTTATGGAACTTCTTTTCCGAAACAGAAATTATTGGAGGAACACCTGCACAGATTGGAAGAAGCGAAAAAGCGAGATCATAGAAAGCTAGGAAAAGAATTAGACTTGTTTAGCATTCAAGATGAAGGCCCGGGCTTTCCATTCTTCCATCCAAAAGGGATGATCATCCGCAATTTGTTGGAAGATTTTTGGAGAAAGGAGCATATGCAAAGAGGGTATGAGGAAATTAGGACACCCATTATTTTAAGCGAACAATTATGGCATACATCCGGGCACTGGGATCATTATAAAGAAAATATGTACTTTACGAAGATAGACGATTTAGACTATGCGGTAAAGCCGATGAATTGTCCGGGAGCATTATTGCTTTATCGGAGGAAGATGTACAGCTATCGGGATTTACCTATTCGGTTTGCAGAGATGGGGTTGGTGCATCGGCATGAATTATCCGGAGCCCTTCATGGATTGATGCGGGTCAGATGTTTTACACAAGATGATGCACATATTTTTATGTTGCCAAGCCAAATCAAGGATGAAATCAAAGGAGTTATCGATTTTGTAGATTATGTATACAATCTATTTGGGTTCAAATATTATATTGAGCTGTCAACAAGACCCGAAAAATCGATGGGATCCGATGAAGAATGGGAGATGGCTACAAATGCGCTGAAGGAAGCCCTTGTGGAAAAAGGACTTTCTTATAAAATCAATGAAGGAGATGGGGCTTTTTATGGACCGAAGATAGATTTTCATCTGCAAGATTGCCTTGGGAGGACCTGGCAGTGCGGAACGATACAATTAGATTTCCAAATGCCACAGCGCTTTGATTTAACATATATAGGGAAAGACGGAGAAAAACATAGACCGGTTATGATTCATCGGGTTATTTTTGGAAGCATTGAAAGATTTATCGGTATTTTGATTGAACATTTTGCAGGGAAATTTCCTGTTTGGCTTTCTCCAGTTCAAGCCAAAATTTTAACGATTGCAGATAAATATAACGACTATGCAGAAAAGATTGCAAGACAGTTCAAATCGAGTGATATCAGAGTAGAATTGGATAGCCGGAATGAAAAGATAGGATATAAGATTCGAGAGGCGCAGTTACAGAAAGTGCCCTATATGATCATTATTGGGGAAAAAGAAATGAATTCGGGTACGATATCCGTCCGCTCTAGAGATCGCGGGGAATTGGGAAGCCAGAATGTTGAAGAATTTATTCAAAAGGTAAAGGAAGAAGATAAAAATAAAGTATTGCCCGAATAGGAGGAAGTTCAAAACCATTCGTTTCTCATAAGTAAAATTTGCAACAATCAATGGAATCGTTATTCATTCCGAACAAAAGGAAATCCTGCTGCTCTATATCCTATGCACCGATGTAATGCTTATGGTTGTGCTGCAGCAGGATTTTCCTTTCTTAGATAATTTGGACGCTTCGCCGCCCAAAATGCATTAAATCTTTTATGTGCCCACATGAGATGAAATATCCGATTGGGTATTTTGCATAATCTGGTCGAGTTCTTCTGCGGTAAGGGATTCTTTTTCGTGAAGTTCATGAGCGATTGAAAAGAGAAAATGCATATTTGCTTTTAAAAGAGCAAGTGCATCTTCATAACATTCCTCTATAATTTGTTTGATTTCAGAATCAACGATTTCATAGCAGTTTTTAAGGAAAGCGGGTTCAAAAACTCGATTTCCTAAATTGCTCATGCCGTATTCGCAAACCATTTGATAAGCGATTTCAGTGGCTTTTTTCAAATCGTCTCGCGCTCCAGTGGAGATTTCGCCGCAAACAAGCTGCTCTCCAGCTCTTCCGCCCAGAAGCACACGGATTCTGTTTTTCAGTTCTTCTGTTGTAGCCAGGTATTTATCTTCATTGGGAGCATGTATGACATATCCCAGTGCTTCGCCGCGAGGGAGAATCGATACTTTTGATATGCAGTCTGTATTTAAAATTTTTCCCACCAGTGCATGTCCTGCCTCATGATATGCCACAATTCTTTTTTCTTTTTCAGAAATGACAGCATTTTTTCGTTTCAATCCTGCAATGACTTTCTCAATCGCTTCATTAAATTCTGAAATTCCAATGGTGTTTTTATTGTTTCGCACAGCCAGTATTGCTGCTTCATTTGCAATGTTTGCAAGATGAGCGCCAGACATGCCGTGAGTTCTTTTTGCTAAATTTCGAATATCTACCATCTTATCGATCGGTTTATCTTTGGTGTGAACTTTAAGGATTTCTTCTCTGGTACGCACATCCGGATTTCCAATATAAATATGTCTATCAAATCTACCGGGACGCAGAAGCGCTTCATCCAAAAGATCGAGCCGGTTTGTAGCACCGATTACGATAACGGTTTGATCCGTATGAAATCCATCCATTTCGATGAGAAGTTGGTTTAATGTTTGATCCTTTTCATTGTTGCTATCAATGGTTCGTTTAGCACCAATTGCATCAATTTCATCGATAAATATAATGCTGGGCGTTTCTTTCTTTGCTTTTTCAAATAATGTTCGAACTCTTTTTGCGCCTACACCCACATATTTTTCTACGAATTCAGAGCCGCTTGCAGGAAAGAAACTGGCTTCCGTTTCTCCTGCGATCGCTTTTGCGAGCAGTGTTTTTCCAGTCCCGGGAGGGCCATAAAAAAGAATTCCTTTTGGGACTCTCGCTCCCATTTTGTGATATTTTTCAGGGTTTTTAATAAAGTCAATTATTTCTTGTAATTCTTCTTTGACTTCTTCCAGCCCTGCAACTTGTTCAAAATTAACCAAGCTTTTATTTGGTTGTGTTTCTTTCTTATCATCCTTTTTATTTTCCGTTTTGATATTAACGGGTTCGGGTTGTAAATTTTTCAACCTCCGGTAATAAGTGAATAGGCTTGCAAAAATGAGAATCTGAATGGCCATTGTTATGCTTCGCATCTGTAAATAGCTGAAACCTTCTCTATAGAGACCAATCATCACAAGTGTGACAATTGCATTGAGACAAAGCAAGAAAAAAATTATTTTTTTCTTTATGATAGGGCATCACCTTCTTCATTTTAATTGTGAAATTTGATATTAGTTTGCCCAATGTATCGTAAAAAATATAAAGTTTTCATAAAAACTTAAATTTTTGTTGACAATAAAAGAAAATACTGATAAACTGAATACGCAATTGTATGAAGTAGAAGTTATCCGCTTCTCACCTTACAACACTGTTCGTAAGGTTTTATATGGTATATTTTAGGTATAAAAGCCATGATAGATCGAAATAGATCAATGGAAGCGGATGTATGAGAATGCATCCGTTTTTTTATTGATTCTATCCATTTTAAAAGCGCAATATTTGCAGGAGGTGACAAATTATTAAAGAGTTTGAGGTTAATGAGCAAATTCGGGATCGCGAAGTCCGATTGATCGATGTAAATGGTGAACAGCTGGGGATTGTTTCGGCAAAACAAGCGATAGAAATCGCTGCAGAAAAAAAGCTGGATTTGGTAAAAGTATCGCCTAACGCGAAACCGCCTGTTTGCAAAATCATGGATTTTGGGAAGTATAAGTACGAACTCTCCAAAAAAGAAAAAGAGGTCAAGAAGAAGCAAAGAGTGATTAGCGTAAAAGAAGTTCGCCTCAGCCCAAAAATCGAGGAGCACGATTTAGCAGTAAAAGCGAATCATGCGATTAAATTTTTGCAAAATAAAGATCGGGTAAAAGTTACATTGCGTTTTAGGGGAAGAGAAATGGGATATGCCCAGCTAGGTTATAACGTAATGGAGAGATTTTCAAAATTAATCCCTTCCGATATTGGAATGATAGAAAAGAAGCCTGTTATGGAAGGAAAAAACAT
>JAMNXX010000159.1 GCA_023623095.1 Bacillota bacterium
TTACCAAATATGATAAAAAATATTATTCTTTTTTTATATCAATCAACCTTTTTCAAAAAAGATCTTCTTTTATATTTGCTGCCTTTTGCAAGCTTCTATCACATGTTTCAGCAAGACTGCCGTTGTAAGCCCTCCTACTCCTCCAGGCACCGGTGTAATCCGCTGAACTTTTCCATAAACTTCTTCATAATTCACATCCCCGCATATTTTTCCATCTTCCGTATAATTAATCCCTACATCAATGACGGTTGTCCGATCATGAAAATATTCTGCACCAAAGATTTTAGGTTTCCCCACTGCTGTAATAACAATATCTGCTTGAGAAGTAATCTCCCGCAGATTTTTCGTCTTCGAATGACATATCGTCACGGTAGCCCCTTCTTGCAGTAGCATCATCGCAAGCGGTTTTCCGACCACCATACTTCGGTTAATCACCACAACATGCGCTCCTTGCAGCGGGATTTGATAATATTTTAACATCTCTATAACGGCCTCAGGGGTGCATGGTGCAAATCCATCGGTTTTTCCTTCAAATATTTTCAGTAGATTTTCCGGCTGAATACAATCGATGTCTTTTTGCGGTTGAATGAGGCATTTTACGGAATCTATTTGAAAAGAATCCGGAAGGGGCCTAAAGATCAAAATTCCATGAATATCTAGACGGTTGTTTACATTTCTCACTAAATCAAGAAATGCATCCGGAGACGTATTTGGGCTTGTCTGAAATACTTGTACTTGAATTCCGATATCCTTGCAGTTTCTTATAATATTATTTTCATAAGCAATATCATCCGGAGACTCCCCTACGCGGATAATCCCCATACCTGGCACGATTCCTCCAGTCTTTAGCTTTTCTGTTTCTTGTTTCATCCATTCTTTCAGCTGAGCCACTGGAAATTTTCCTTTTAAAATTTGCGTCAAAATGTTCTACCCCCTCATCAGATAATTTTCTATATCGGCAATGATTTGGTCTGCTTTTTCAAATGCTTGCTCCTCTATTTTAAAAATTTTCTGTTCCAATTCTTGTTTTCTTTTTTCATCTTCCATCATTCTCGTATTAATCAGTACATTCATCTTTGCACCCTGCAACGCTGCTTTGCACAAAGCAGCTCCCACACCAATATCGCTGATAGCAAGTTTCGTTCCTTTTTTTGCAAGTTCTTCATGCAAGGTGAGGGCATCGAAGCAGCACTGAGCAATTTCCAAAGGAACTTGGCTCGCACCGATCAATGCTTCCTGTATCTTTTCATTTCGAAAGGCCCTTTGTTGCTCCGTATCCCGAGGCAATTTAAATGCCTGTGAAAGGGGATAAAAACATTCTGCATCTTTTACAACCAGCTGTTTTAATCGTTCCATAATCTTTGTTGCTTGATGGAGCAAAACTTTTACATCTTCTTCTACTTCCTTGTATCTTTCTTTTCCTACAGTCAGATTTCCAACCATGCTGCCCAAAGCCATACCGATTGCTCCAACATAGGCACAGGCACTTCCCCCTCCTGGGACCGGCGCTTTAGAAGCCAGCAATTCCAAAAATTCGTTGCATTTTTTATCTAGCATATCTTTCATCCCATCCTTTTTGCTTTCTTTTGCTTATTTATTTTGACTTCGCTCATGCAGAATTTTTTTGAATCGTACTATCTGTACTATTCGTGCATTTTTTGCATAATCCTGTCTTCGAGTTCTTCTGCTGCATAAAATCCCATCTTCTTTTGTCTGTAATTTTTAGCGGCTACTTCAATGAGAACTGCCAAGTTTCTTCCCGGCTTAATAGGAATCACGATCTTATTCACTTTATTTCCTAAAATATTGATATAATCCTCTTCCAACCCTAGACGATCATATTTCTTAGTTTCATCCCAATTTTCCAGTTCAACAACCATATCAATCACTTTTGTATCCCGAACTGCGCCTGTCCCATAAAGTTTTACGATATCTAATATTCCCAAGCCCCTGATTTCCATAAAATATCGGATCGCTTTCGGTGCGCTTCCTAGCAGTGTATGATCATCTCTTTTCTTGATTTCAACGGCATCATCTGCTACAAGGCGATGTCCACGCTTAACCAGTTCTAAAGCCGTTTCGCTTTTCCCAATACCGCTTTCTCCTGTTATCAAAATCCCGATGCCATACACTTCCACCAGCACGCCATGCCTTGTAATGACAGGTGCAAGTCGATCATTTAAATAATTGATTATCCGGCTAACAAACTTTGTCGTTGATTCCTGTGTACGCAACAATGGAGAACCATATCGATAAGCGGCATCGATAAACTCATCAAAGATTTCCAAGTCTCGTGTAAAAATCAAACAAGGAATCGGGTAAGACAGCAGCTTATCTGCCCTCTCTTTCCTCAATGCAGCATCGAGCGCTTGAAAATAGATCCATTCTACTTTTCCGATGATCTGCACTCTTTCATAAGGAAAATGTTTATAAAATCCTGTCAGCTGAAGGCCTGGGCGATTGACTTCCCCGCTTTTTATATTAATTGTTTTTCTTTCAGGAAAATAAATGACCTCCATCGATAAATCTCGAATAAGCTGTGAAATCGATACAAATGGCACTGTTCATCACCTGCTTTCCTTTTTATTCTTTTCTAAAAAAAATCTATGAACTTGCTCTGCGAGTTTTTGATGAATCCCATCCACATGGCTCAAATCTTTAATAGAAGCATTCTTAATCTTTTCAATCGTTCCAAAATGCTTTAATAATGCTGCTTTTCTTTTAGGACCTATTCCCGGAATTTCATCAAGTATGGATTGATCGATTGTTTTTCCTCGCAAACTTCTGTGATAGCTAATCGCAAATCGATGTGCTTCCTCTTGAATACTTGCAATCAATTGAAATATACGCATATCTTGGCGGATATTCCATTCTTTTTCATTATAAAATAAATCTCTCGTCCTGTGCTTCTTGTCTTTTACCATCCCTGCAACAGGAATATCTAGCCGAAGTGCATGCAGCACATCTAAAACCGCATGAACTTGACCGCTTCCGCCATCAACCAATATCAAATCCGGCAGCTTCTCAAATTTCTTCTGAATTTTTTCTTGCTCGGAAGTTTTTTCTTTTTTTTCTTCTTTAAATCTCCTATAAATAACTTCTTGCATGCTGGCATAATCATTGGGACCTTCTATTGTTTGAATCCTAAATCTCCTATAATCACTGTATTTGGGCTTCCCCTTCTCAAAAACAACCATGGCTGCCACTGAGTGTGCTCCTTGAATATTGGATACATCATATGCTTCAATGCGATATGGTATTTCCCGCAATCCTAAAAGCTCTCCCAATGCTTGAACGGCTCCTTCACTCTTTTCTCGCTCTCGAATCAATTTTTCTCGAAATCGTTCTAAAATCTCGACAGCATTTTTGTGGACCAATTGAAGCAGTTCTTTCTTTTCTCCTCTTTTTGGAACTTGGATGGTCACCTTAGAACCTTTTTTGCTGGATAGCCATTTTTCGATAATATCCCGATCATCGATTTCAGCTTCTAATAATATTTGCTTTGGAATAAAAGCAGTTCCTGCATAAAATTGTTTTACAAAAGAACTGAGCATTTCTTCTATGGTATCATTTTCATCGATGGAAAGCATATAGTTTTCTGTACCCATCAATTTTCCACCCCGTACGAAAAAAACGACCACACAGCCATCCTGCATCCCTTTTGCCATTGCAATAAAGTCCCTGTCGGTATCCGTCTGCAAGACGATCTTTTGCTTTTCCATGATGCTTTCAATTGCATGAATTTGATCTCGATATTCTGCTGCTTTTTCATAATTCATCTGTTCTGCAGCCTGTTTCATTTTTAATTCAATCTTTTTTACGATCTCTTGATATTTCCCGCTTAAAAATAAGATCACTTCATCTATCATTTTCATATACTCTTCATGGGATATATCTCCTGAACAGACCCCTAAACATTGATGGATGTGGTAATTTAAACATGGCCTGTCTACTTTTTTTTGTGCATTCAGATTTTTGCTGCATGTTCTTAACGGATAAATTCTCCTCAAAATATCTAATGTCTGATTCACAGCCCCTACATCGATATAAGGTCCAAAATATCTTCCCTGATCCCGCTTTACTTTACGGGTTTTGATAATTCGAGGAAATTTTTCACCTAGTGTTACTTTGATGTAAGGATACTGTTTGTCATCCCGCAAAAGGATATTGTATTTCGGTCTATGTTTTTTAATCAGATTGCTCTCTAAAATAAGGGCCTCTATTTCTGAATCTGTGATGATATACTCAAATTCAGCTATATTCGATACCATTGCCTTCACTTTCGGATGCCGGTGATTGGAATGCTGGAAATATTGGCGCACCCGGTTTTTAAGTGAGTTCGCTTTTCCTACATAAATAATCTCTCCGGCAGCATCCTTCATTAAGTATACTCCTGGCTTTTCCGGTAGCTTTTTTAGTTGTTCCTTTATATTTAGCATAGCAACTTCTCTCTCTTTCTGAACGTCCCCGATTTGAAACAAATTTTGTTTTCTATAAGGCTAAAAACCATTGATTTTAAAATTCTCTTTTATTTTACCAAAATTGTTTGAAATCGATAAGCAATTTCACATACTTTTCATAGACTCTTTAAAATATAGATACAAATCCCTCGAGCACTAAGCTCCTTCGTCGGGCAAATGAAAATAAGATACAGATTTTGAACACCTTTTCAATCTCCAAAAAAATAAAAAGCAGGAATACAAATGCGATTATAAGATTCCCGCTTTTTATTTCTCTTATCTCGGTGTCTTTAATTTATTTTCACATCTGAAATTTAGACACGATGTTCTCCAGAATCTGAGCAGCTTCTTTGTTCTCCTCAGTGCTTTGTTGGATATGGGCAAGGTTTTCAACGATTTCATTTGTTTTGATTGAAATATCTTCCACCCCTCCGGCTCCTTCA
>JAMNXX010000035.1 GCA_023623095.1 Bacillota bacterium
ATGCGTTGGATGGCGGGGAGGGTTATATCGAATGAGGATCGAGGAGCTGTACATAGGATGCTTTGGCAAAATAGAAGATCGCTCCATTCAGTTTGAGCCGGGATTCAATGTGATCTATGGAGAAAATGAAGCCGGCAAAACGACCATTCAGGTCTTTATTAAGGCGATGCTTTACGGACTTTATGCGAGAAAAAAAAGTATCCGTGAGAATGAAAGGAATCGGTATCTCCCATGGAGCGGCGAGCGTGCTTTTGGAACGCTTACGTTTACAGAGCATGATGGCACGCGCTATCTAATCAAGAGAAGCTTTGGAGCTCAAAAAAGGCAGGATGAGCAGGTTGTCCTTGACTGCATTACAGGACAGGAAGCGGTTCATATTGATTTCGAAAAGCCTGGAGAAACGATTTTGGGCATTGGAGAAGAAGGGTTTGAAAAAACCATATGCATCAAACAGCTGAGTTCTCAGATTAGTAGCGGAAAAGAGGATGAGATCATGCAGCGGCTGACCAATTTGCAGCAGACCGGGGATGAAGATATTTCCTATCAGAAAGCGGTAAAAACCCTTTTAGAATCGAAAAGGAAGCTGGAGAATCAAAGAAAAACGGGGAGATTAGATGAGCTGCGAATTTGCAGGGAACGGCTGCGGGAGGAACGTAAGGAAGCTGAACAGCGGCATGAAGAAATGATTGAAGGGGAGATTCTGCTGAAAGAATGGGAAGCCCAAAAATCGGCATTGCTGCAGCAAATTAAAGGATTGGAAGAAACGAAAGAGCGCATCCGAAAATATAAATTGTATCAGGAATACAAAAAGCTGACAGATTGTCAGCAAAAAATTCATGAATTGAACGAAGAAAAAAAACAGTTGGAGCAATTTCTCATGCGCAATGGGGAAATAATTCAGGAATCTTTTTTGTCAGAATTGCAGGACAAGCATTCTTACATGCTTCAATTAAAGAAAGAGAACGATGCGTTGAAAATTGATCAGCAGAAGCTGGAGGAAGCCATTGCAGAGAAACAGGAAGCGTTGAAATCCCTGGAGGCATATAAGGATTTGGGCGAGGACGAAGTCGATACATTGTTGACTTACCATCATGAAAACAAAGTGCTGCAGGAGAGATTAGAGCAGATTTTTAAGAACGAAGAAGAATTGCAAGAACTTGAAAAACAGCTTTTGGAGGAGGAAAAGAAACTTCAGGAAATTTGCGCTGCAAAAGAGGTGGAAAAGGATCTGGAAATGCGCGTCTATCAGGCACGGGACAGACTGCGAACTTTAAAATCGGAACACGCCGGGGAAGATGTCCAAAAACAAAGTCTCCTGCTGAAAAAAGAAATGTTAGAGAGCAAAGCAAAAGGAGTATTTATTCAAATCGCGATAGGAATCATGATTGCATTAGTAGGAGGAATCGCAGGTTGGCTTCAGCATCCGCTTTTTTATGGACTATCGGCGATTGCAATCCTATGGTGCCTGATGACATTTCATAAAAAAGGGAAAATTGGGGAAGAGATAAAGGAAGTTGAAGAAGGGCTTCAGCGCTATGAAAAAGATGATTTAGTAGAAGAAGAAATCGAGAAATTGACTCAATTTTTAGACCAAGCATATCAGGTCTTTGGCGCAAAGGATTTTGAAACTTTTCAGAAAAGAGCAGAAGCATACCGTCAAGAAGAAAAAGATTTAATTCAATTCCGCACCAAAATCGAAGCAAAGAGAGCGCAGCGGGATGAAAAAGAGATCGAACGGATTCAGGAAAAACTGTATCAACAAGCTGAATACATCGAAAATATTTTAGAAACTTGCGCTTGCCGGTCGGTGGAAGAATTTTTAGAATGTCGGAAAAATTATACGCAGCTCCTTCTCGAGAAAAATAATTTAGAGAAACAAAAAGAGGATCTTTTTATAAAAAGGGCAGAGAAGCAGAAAGAATTGGAAGAGTCGGAGCAAAAAATGATGGAGGGATTAGAAGGGCTGAATATCGCTGCAGATGCAGCACAGGATCTTCAAGAGATACTCAAACAGCTGTCGGAGAAGATGGCTCGAAAAAAAGAAATCGAAAACGAGATCGATTCGCTCACAGAAGTGTACCGTGCGGTGCTAAAAGATCGCGAGGAAGCTTCCATCCAGAAAGAATTGGAAGATTTTATTCCCCAAGAAAGCGATGTAACCCTTGGGGATGAAAAAGATATTGATCGCATATTTCAGCAAAAGCATGAGGAATTGTTCGCGCTTCAAGATCGGATCCATGAGCTTGCCCATGGGATACAAAAAAAAGAACAAGAAGGAAAAAGCGTGGCTCAACTGGAAGAAGAGCTGTCAGAAGTCAATGAGGAGATCCAATATGGAGAAAGAAGAATTCAAGTTATCAATGCCGCACTGGAGGGACTGGAAGATGCTTTTAAAGAGATTCAGAAAGATTTTGGCCCCAAATTGAATCAGAAGACAGGAGAAATCCTCGGGCGAATTACCGGAGGGAAATACACGGATTTGAGAATTTCAGAGGACTACCAAGTAAGAATTACAGACCCTGTCCAAAAAGAAATGCGGGAAGCAGATTATTTCAGCAACGGCACATGGGATCAAATCTATTTCGCTTTGCGGTTAGGGATTGCGCAGATGATCTTTGAGAAAGAAAAGCGCCCATTTCTTTTGTTGGATGATGCATTCGTCCAATATGATGACAGAAGGTTGGAAGCAGCCTGGGAATATTTGCATGTGTATGCGAAGGAACATCAAGTGCTGCTATTTACTTGTCATGAGAGAGATGTTCAAAAAGCAAAACAATATGACGGTACAAATTTGATCCTGTTGTGATAAGGATCTACATGGATTGGAAAAGATATTGACGGGAAGGTTGAGGTATGTTACGATGATGAAAACATTACCAAAACTGAAGAGAGAACGGATGATTCTTATCAAGAGCGGTGGAGGGAAAGGCCCTGTGAAACCCGGCAACCTGCAAAATCTGCAAGGTGCTAACTCCTTCAGAATAAATATTCTGAGAGATGAGAAAGAGATGTAGATTCCTGATACTGCTTTTCTCATGAAGAGCAGTATTTTTCGTTTAAAGCGTTAAGATGAGGAGGATATCGATTGGATAAAAAATCTTTTAAGAAATTGCTCGAAGAAAGGATCCTTGTTTTTGACGGAGCGATGGGAACCATGTTGCAGCGAGCCGGTTTGCGTAGCGGAGAATGTCCCGAGGCTTACAATCTAAAGCATCCGGATGGGATTCGAAAGATTCATCAGCAGTATGCAGAGGCAGGCTGCGATGTTCTTCAAACGAATACATTTGGTGCAAATCCTATCAAACTGGCCCAGTACGGATTGGAAAAAGAGACTGCTTCCATCAATCAATATGCGGTATGGATTGCCAAGGAGGCATCGGATGGCCGATGTCTGGTGGCAGGGGATATGGGTCCGAGCGGAAAACTAATGCTTCCAATGGGAGATATGCATTTTCGTGAAGCGTACCGGGCTTATTATGAGCAGGCAAAAGCATTAGCAAAAGCCGGTGCGGATTTGATCCATATTGAAACGATGTCAGATATTCAGGAAGCGAAAGCTGCAGTCATTGCGGCAAAAGATGCATCGGATCTTCCGGTGATCTGTTCAATGACCTATGATAAAAATCTGAGGACCCTTGCAGGGAGCGATCCGGAGTCGGCTGTCGTTACATTAGAGGCGGTTGGGGCAGATGTTATCGGAGTGAATTGTGGATTTGGACCGGAACCCATGCTCGAGATCCTCCGGCGGATGAATCAAATATCGGAAAGCTACCTGATTGTTCAACCCAACGCAGGAATTCCGAAACTCGTAGATGGGGTAGCGGTATATGATTTATCCCCTGAGAAAATGGCGGGGCATGTAGAACAATTGATAGCAGCTGGAGCGAATATTATTGGAGGCTGCTGTGGAACGACCCCGGAGCATATTCGTCAAATTTACCGGGCTGCAGTAGGAAAGCGCCCGAAACCCCGAAAAAAATATTCATTTTCTACATTTGCAAGTGGAAGCAAGGCCGTGATCATCGACGAAAAAGGTCCTACGAAGACGATCGGAGAATGCATCAATCCAACCGCAAAAAAATATCTCGCTCAGGCAATCCTAGAGGGAAATTTTGATGTGATTGCAGAAGAAGCGCGGCGTCAAGAAGGGGCCGGAGCGGATCTGATTGATGTCAATATGGGAGTCAAAGCCCATCGAGACAGCGAAAAGGAATTCATGGAGAAAGCCATCCTTTCGGTTCAGCAGGCAGTACATGCCCCGATCTCTATCGATACGATATCGGTTGAAGCCATGAAAGCAGGTTTGGAAGTCTATCGGGGAAAACCGCTCATCAATTCCACCAATGGGGAAGATGGATTTTTAGATCAAGTGATCCAAATTGCAAAGCGTTATGGGGCAGCGATTTTAGGGCTGACATTGGATCAGCGGGGAATACCGGCACAGGCGAAAGAAAGGCTCAAGATTGCCGAAAAAATCATTTCCAGGGCAATGGAGGCAGGCTTGCGAAAAGAAGATATTTTTATCGATGCGCTGGTGCTGACAGCAGGAGCGGAGCAGGAACGAGCACTTGAAACATTAAGAACCATCCGATTGCTCAAAGAAACATTTGGTGTCAAAACGGTTTTGGGAATCAGCAATATTTCTCATGGGCTTCCTTGCCGGAGTGAACTCAATAGCGTTTTCCTTACGATGGCGCTGGAGGCAGGATTGGATCTTCCCATCATCAACCCTTATCACGAAAATACATGGGCTGCCATCCGAGGAGCGGACGTACTTACGGGGAAAGACAGCAACGCAAGGATGTACGTAGCGTGGGCACAGGGAAAAGAAAATGAAGAGGAGATGGGGAAAGACAGCAACGCAAGGCTGTACGTAGCGTGGGCACAAGGAAAAGAAAATGA
>JAMNXX010000300.1 GCA_023623095.1 Bacillota bacterium
GATCCACTTCTGTAATATCTTGAAGCATTCGAATGATCGTTGGCACATCATGTCCTAAAATATCCAACTTTAATAATCTTCCACTAATCGAGTGGTAATCAAAATGAGTGGTAATCACCCCTGAAGTGTTATCATTGGCAGGGTATTGAATTGGAGAAAAATCAAAGATATCCTTATGGTTCGGTACAACCATAACTCCTCCGGGATGTTGCCCTGTTGTTCGTTTTACACCCGTGCAACCTTTTAAAAGTCTGTCAATTTCCCTATTATGAATCGGCAGTTTTTTTTCTTCATAATATTTTTTTACGAAGCCGTACGCAGTCTTTTCGGCAATGGTAGCAATTGTCCCTGCACGAAATACATAACCTTTTCCAAATAATTCTTCTGTATATTGATGTGCCTTTGATTGATATTCACCAGCAAAATTGAGATCGATATCCGGCTCCTTATCTCCTTCAAATCCCAAAAATACCTCAAAAGGAATATCATGGCCATCTTTTTTGTATTTTGTTCCGCACACAGGGCAATTTTTATCAGGAAGATCAATTCCACTTCCTACAGAGCCATCTGTAATAAATTCAGAATGCTTACAATGAGGACATATGTAATGAGGCGGTAGCGGATTTACTTCCGTGATATCGCTCATCGTAGCTACGAAGGAAGAACCTACAGAACCTCTAGAGCCTACAAGATAACCATCTTGCATCGATTTCGCAACCAATTTGTGTGCAATAATATATAACACTGCATATCCATTGCGGATAATCGCATTTAACTCTTTATCCAATCGGGTTTTAACGAGTTCAGGAAGAGGATCTCCATAAATTTCGATTGCTTTTTTATAACACATCTCCCTCAATGTATCATCGGCGCCTTCAATGACCGGAGGAAAAGTTTCTTGAGGAATTGGAATCAATTCTTCAATCGATTCTGCAACCAGAGCTGGATAGCGCACAACGACATCAAATGCATTTTCTTCACCTAGGTATGCAAACTCATTTAACATTTCCTCTGTAGTTTTGAAATATAGAGGAGCTTGATTATCTGCATCCGAATATCCCTGTCCGGCCATCAAAATTCTCCTATATATTTCATCATGGGGATCTAAAAAATGAACATCCCCTGTAGCTAACACAGGTTTATTGAATTTCTTTCCTAATTCTACTATCTGCTTGTTTAGTTCTTTTAAATCTTCCTCATCCTCTACAAGCCCTCTTTCTATCAAAAACTGATTGTTCGCAAGTGGCTGTATTTCTAAGTAATCATAATATTTTACGATGTTTTCAATTTCTTGAGGAGTCCGATTATTCAATAATGCTCTATATAATTCACCTGCTTCACATGCGCTACCTACAATAAGCCCTTCTCTCATTTGAGTCAGAAGGGACTTGGGGATCCTTGGTCTTTTATAAAAATAATCCATATGAGAAAGTGAAATAATTTTATATAAATTTTTTAGTCCCACCTGATTTTGAGCCAATAAGATAATATGAAAGGTTTCTTGTTTTGTGATATCTGTTAGCTGTGCAGACAATGAATTGATTTCGGATAATCTTTCAATTCCTTTTTTCTTTAGCAAATCTAAAAAATTTATGAAAATTTTCGCCGTAGCTTCTGCATCTTCTACTGCTCGATGGTGATTGTTCAATTCGATATGGAGTGCTTTCGCAACTACATCCAATCGGTGCTTTTTTAGGTTCGGCATCAAAATCCTTGCTAAGCCGAGCGTATCAATAATGGTATTCGAAAAAGACAATCCCAATTGAATACAATTTTCTTTAATAAAAGAAGTATCAAATCCTGCATTATGCGCTACAACAGGGCATTCCCCAACAAACTCTAAAAAAGACGGCAATATCTCTGCTATACTCGGCCGCCCACGAACCATTTTATCTGTAATTCCTGTCAATTGAACAATTTGAGAAGGAATAGGGATTTGCGGATCGATCAAAGCAGAAAAACGATCCACAATTTGATTATCTTGAATTTTGACAGCGCCAATTTCTATGATTTTATCTTTTTTGCTCGAAAGGCCTGTCGTCTCAATATCAAATACAACATAATTGCGAACGATAGAGTCCTCATCACCATTGATGACGATTGGCTGTCCGTCGTTTACCAAATACCCTTCTACACCATAAATAATTTTGATTCCGTATTTTTTTCCTGCTTCCATCGCTTCTGGAAATGCCTGAACGACACCATGATCGGTGATTGCAACCGCTGGATGCCCCCATTCTGCAGCCCTTTTTATGAGCGCAGTAGCACTAGATGTTGCATCCATGGCGCTCATCTGCGTATGAGCATGAAATTCTATCCTCTTCTCCTTTGACCGATCTTCTCTGGTTTTCGGGTTTTCCTCCATCATTGCATTTGCAATGATAATCATTTCTTTCAAAAAAGGATCGTATCTTACTTCTCCCTTTACTCGTATCCATTTTTCTTTAAAAACTTTTTGAGAAAAAGATTCTAATTGTTGTTGTTTCAAAAAAGCTTTAATCGCAATAGATCCTTTATAGTCCGTTATACTCAATATAAAGAGCGTCTTGCCGTTCTGCAATTCCTTTTTCTCGATGGATAAGATTTCTCCGTGAACAACTGCTGTACTCCCTTCCTCATGAATGTCATGAATCGAAATAACCGGTTCGGAAAAAGGTTTTCCAAAAATCACTTTATTTTGGTTTTTATCGTTGGGATGTTCTGCTTTCGTTGATTGATTAGATTCTATGATCATATCTTGGATCAATTTTTGCGTTTCCATCTCTTTTTCTTTTAAGTAAATGACTTTGCTATGGTGCTCCGAATTTTGATCCGATTCGAAAATTACTTTTACCGTTTGATTAAATTCTGACTGAATCATCTCTTGTATAAAAACATCAATCTTTTTATTTTTCAAATCCTCTACTGCCAAATGATTTTCAACACGAATTAAAAGGCTATCATTCACAAACTGGATATTGGCATGGTTTAGCCAAGCCATAGCAGAAGGAACGGTTTCGTTTAATTCATATAAAATATTTTGCCAATAATCCATCCGAAAATCTTTTCTATCCAGCTTCATCTGTTTATATTTTATGAAAAAGTTAACTTCTTTTACAAAAGGAATCATATTTCTTATTTTATTTTCCAAATCTTTTAAAGTCCTCTTTAAAATAACATCATCAGATATAAAAAAGAAATTTAATGTCTTCTTTTTTTTATAATAAACTACTTTTTGAATAGCAGAATCCTTCGGTAAAATGGTGCTTCCTTCTCCATGGTCAATGATTCTGCTTAACAAGCCATTCACTTGGATTTGCCCCCTTATTTTGATTTTATGATTGAATCTTCCAATTTCACAAAAAAATCCCTTATTTTATATTCAACGATAAGGTTGTAACAATTTGCCAATACATTTTTAGTCTCGATGCAAATCCTTTTATCATTCCCAGTTTTTCTTCCTTTATTACATGGGTTACATCGTGGAGAAATACTTTTTTTACCCTAAGGTTTTTTTTACGTAAATATTTTGTAAAGGCCAGTTCAAATCCATATCTCGTAATATCAAATCTTAACATCGTTTTTGCGATCTCATATTTTACAGCTCGTTGTCCGGACAGAAAAGGAGTTATTTTCTGAGCTGCATCTGTGTGAAAGCGGCCAGAATTAAATATCCCAATGGTAGTATCCGCTTCATTTTTCAAAACAGGTTCTAGCAAATTGTAAATATGATGTTCCGTTAATCCAATGAGATCGGCATCTAAAAGCAAAACAACCTCTGCATCACAATATGCAATTCCTTTTGCAATCGCTCCTCCCTTGCCAATATTATCGTCCAATTCGATCACATGCGTTGTAAATTTTCGAGCGATTGCAGCAGTATCATCTGTAGAACCGTCACTGACGACAATGATCTCATTAATGATATCCATTTTTCTTAAAACACCGAGTACTTGATGGATCCGCTCTGCCTCATTATAAGCAGGGATAATTGCTGATATTTTCACAATGGATCCCTCCAGATTGTATATTACATTTTCATAATTTCTTCCAAAAGTACATTTTCAATTTCAGACTCATTTAATTTTCTTACAATTTCCCCCTTTTTAAAAAGCAAAGCAGATGCTTTTCCCCCAGCAATTCCAATGTCGGCATCTTTTGCTTCACCCGGACCGTTTACCGCACAACCCATAATCGCTACCTTTATTGGTTTATTGATATTTTCCAGCTGCTTTTCTATTCTTTGTGCCAAATTGATTAAATCAATCTGACATCTGCCGCATGTAGGACAAGATATGATTTGAACTCCAAACTTTCTCAGCCCCAGCTGTTTTAAAATTTCTTGTGCAACTTTTATCTCTTCTACCGGTTCCCCTGTTAATGAAACTCTTACCGTATCTCCTATTCCATTTAAAAGCAATGCTCCTATCCCTATAGCCGATTTAATCGTACCGCTGCGCAATGTTCCCGCCTCTGTAATACCTATGTGAAAAGGATATTCTGTCTTGCTTGCCATCAGCTGATAAGCCTCATACGTCAATTGGACATCGGAAGCCTTTAATGAAATCACAATATCTTCAAAATGAAAAGCCTCTAAAAAAGAAATATGCTCTAATGCGCTTTCAACCATTGCCTCTGCTGTAATAACACCATTGTATTTTTTGAGAATCTTTTTATCAATAGAACCTGAATTCACTCCAATCCGTATTGGAATTTTCCTTTCATAGGCTTTTTCCACAATTTGCTTTACTCTATCTTTATCTCCTATGTTTCCCGGATTCAATCTTAGCTTATCAGCACCATTTTTTATTGCTTCTAAAGCCAATCGATAGTCAAAATGAATATCTGCAACAATAGGAATTTTGATTTGACTTTTAATTTGTTTAAT
>JAMNXX010000007.1 GCA_023623095.1 Bacillota bacterium
ATTCTTTATCCAATGCTTCTATATCGTCTTTTGGGGATGGCATCGACAGCCTTCCTATGATTTCTGAAATGCGATTCTCCAAAATGAGAATCTGCTCTTCATTTTCCTCTACACCATCCTCCAAAAACTTCTCCTTACTCGCTAAATATTCCTGATAATTTCCTTTAAACATCCTAATTTTATGATTTTCTATCGCCATGATATGATCCGCTACCGCATTTATTAATCTTCTGTCATGGGAAACAAATAACAATGTTCCATCATAGGCGCGAAGCGCTTCTTCTATCACTTCAATCGAATGAATATCCATATAATTCGTCGGCTCATCCAGTAGAAGCAAATGAATGTCCTGCAAAAGAATCTTTGCAAAGGAAACCTTTACCCGCTCTCCTCCACTTAAAACGCTAATCTTTTTATAGACATCTTCCTGCTTGAACAACAATCGCGCCAAAAATGTCCTCACAAACGTTTCCGGATACTTGCTCGTTTTCATGACATTTTCCAAAATGCTTAAATCTTCTTCCAAAATACGCATATCTTGACTAAAATATCCTATCTTCGCCCCATGGGCAATTTTTATCCCTTTATCCCTATCGATGATCATTTTCATCAGCGTACTTTTCCCGCAACCGTTCGGTCCAATCAAAGCGATCTTAGAGCCATTATAAATACGAAATTCGGCATCCTCGAATAAAATCTTTTCCCCAAATTTTTTATTGACTTTTTCCCCTTCGATAACGATTTTACTGTAAAGTTGATTCGAATCTGCAATCTCCAACTGAATTCTCTCTTGTTGTTTCGGCTTTTCCTTTTTTTCTAAATTCTTCATTCTCATTTCTATATTTTTCACGGCTCTATCAAGTGTCGCCTTCGCCTTTTGCCCTCCCATTTTATGAAGCCTTGCCTCCGAATTTCCCATCCGTTTGGGAGGTCTTTTTATGCTTCTTGCTCTTTGTTTGATATGCTCCATGGCTTCTTCCAGACGCTTTTTCTCTTTTTCGTACTGATCGTATTCAAATTGGGCTCTTTCCCTCTCTTGCCTTTTCTGTATACAATAGTCGCTGTAATTTCCACGGTATATTTTTATCTTCCCATCCTCGATTTCCCATATCTTATTACATAGATGATCTAAAAAGTCCCTATCATGTGATATTAAAATCAGCGCCCCTTTGTATTCTTTCAACATCCTTTCCATGATTTCAATGCCTTCCATATCCACATTGCTGGTAGGCTCATCTGCAAATAACAGCTCACTGTTCCTGCTTAAGGCCTCAGCCATTTTAAACCTATTTTTTTCTCCTCCACTCATATTTTCGTTCCAGATATTTGCAATTCCAAACTTTGAAGCGAGCTCACCGTCAATGATCTTTTTTTCCGGTCCTCCTAGCTGAGATATATAAGCCCACCGTCCGTATCGCTTCACCCAGCCTTGATCAGGCTCGAGCCTCTGGCTCAACAGATTGATTAATGTGGTTTTTCCTGCTCCATTTGCCCCTACAATTCCAATTCTATCCTTGGAATCAATCTTTAAACGATCTATCTTTACAATCAATCTATCTCCAAAATATTTCTGAATTTGACCGCATTCCAGCAATAACATAAAAAACCCCTCCTTATCATTTGGAGAGGATAGAGTCCTGACACAAGATGAAATTGAATGCATGGGAAATAAATTGAAACAGTGTTTAATACAAAACATCTGTTCAATCATCCCACAGCCAAAACATCAAAAGGGCCCAACCGGCAATTTATCGATAGTCATCGAACACTATCCACTCACAAATTAAAATGAAACGCACGACAAACAAGCCTCTGTGGAGGCTTGACTCAAATTTTTATATTGTGTGAATGCTCGGAGTGGATTATATTCTCATTGCTATCGATACCTTACCCTTTCTTAAATTTGAACGATTTTAGCTTAACATCGTTTTTGCTTCATTGAAACAAAAATCTTTTGATAGAAAAAGATAAATTTCTTGCATCTTTATTATATAAATAGGTCATTTTGCTGTCAACACTGCGCTTTCCTTATCAGTTTTATCCCGATAAGCAATGATTCTTTTTATAAATCTATAGATGAACCGATGCTGTACCGAATCACGCTCCTGCAGCTCTTAAAACAAATTCCTGATAAAATCGCTGTCGCCAGCTCTGCAAAAGGCAGTGTCAGCCAAACTCCATCTAATTTGAACCACCTGGGCAATACCATCAATCCAACGATAATGAAAACCAATCCTCTCGAAAGGGAGAGAAACATCGATGCTTTTGATCGTTCTTTAGACTGAAAATATGAAGTAATAACAATA
Source organism: Bacillota bacterium (assembly GCA_023623095.1). Classification (GTDB taxonomy): domain Bacteria; phylum Bacillota; class Clostridia; order Peptostreptococcales; family Thermotaleaceae; genus JAMNXX01. The sequence goes on from JAMNXX010000007.1 coordinate 2,307, forward strand.
TTCCAGCCCATGAATATAAAGCATATGAAATAGAGACGGATCCCTCTAACCGTTATCTTCATCAGCTCCGGATCGCCTTTGCTAAATATAGAAACTAAAAAATGAGGAAAGGATATTCCGATGATATAAAACAAAAACCCAAATCCCAAAGAAAAATAGACAGCCATTTTTACCGACTCATATACTCGGCCCATCTTGCCTGCTCCATAGTTTAAACTGACAATCGGCTGTATCGCCTGTCCTATTCCAATAAAAACAGCCGTACATACCAAAGATAGATTTGCGATAATGCTGTAAGCCGATACGCCAATATCACCCGTTATTCCTAAGATAACCTGATTAAATGCAAATATTGCAATCCCTGCTGAAAGTTCAACGATAAAACTGGAAGTACCATTTAGAGTGATTCTTTTTAACAAACCAAAACGAAATGTCGGTTTTATCAATTTCATTTGATTATTTTTTTGAATAAAATGGCTGCTCAGAATCATTAAGCTGATTACAGGGGAAATCCCTGTTGCAAATGCGGCTCCAAACATTCCCCATTGAAATATAAAAATAAATACATAATCCAAGATAATATTGGCGATATTGCCCGTAAGCACTGCCCACATTGCCAATCGCGGTGCTCCGTCATTGCGCACAAACACCGTCAAAGTGCTGTTTAATAATAATGGAATGCTAAAGGACATAAAAGCGCCTAGATAATCCTTCGACATCTGAAAAATTTTACCGGAAGCGCCTAAAAAATAGCAGAGCTCATCTAAAAGAAATATACGGACCATCGTAAAAATGATCCCGATGCATAAAGACAACAGCATGGATTTTGTAAAAATATGATTTACATTTTTATCATCTTTCTGCCCTCTGCTCACAGATAGCGCCGTTGCTCCTCCGATTCCAAATAATAGACCTAATCCATTGAGCACATTGAACATCGGTATAGAAATATTCAGCGCTGCCAATCCCTCGCTGCCCAATCCCCTGCCCACCAGCATTGTATCCGCCAAAATATATAATGAGACGCCCATCATTCCCCCGATGCCGGGGATTAGATATCGAAAGAATATTTGATGAATATTGTCTTCTAATAAATTTATTTTTTTATCCATGTTTTAGCCTCCAAACACATGACGCTGTACTCATACTTTTAAAGAAGAGCGGAAACGTATTTTCAAATCCTATCTTAAAAAGAACGATTCCTTGCAGGCAGCTTCTCTCTTTTCTACTTCCGTCCGGAAGAAATCTAATCCGGTACGCTCTGATCAAATTGCATACTGTAGAAATGGGCATACAGTCCCCCTTTTTTCATCAATTCATCGTGGGTTCCCTTTTCCTGAATGCCTTCATCTGTCAATACAATGATCTCATCAGCATTTTGAATGGTACTCAATCGATGCGCAATTACCAATGTGGTTCGATTGACAGACAAATCTTCGAGGGATTTCTGTATAAATCTCTCACTTTCATTATCTAACGCTGACGTGGCCTCATCTAAAATCAAAATCGGAGGATTTTTCAAAAACACACGCGCAATGGATATCCTTTGTTTTTGCCCGCCTGAGAGTTTCACTCCCCTCTGCCCTACATGGGTATCGTAGCCATTCTCTAAACTCATGATAAAATCATGAATATTGGCTTTTTTCGCTGCTTCCATCACCTCTTCATCCGATGCATCCGGTTTTCCATAAGCGATATTTTCTTTTATCGTTCCAGAAAATAGATATACATCTTGCTGTACAATTCCGATCGCATTTCGAAGGGATTTCAACTTGATATTGCGAATATCGATCCCGTCAAGGGTGATTCTTCCCTCGTCGATCTCATAAAATCTTGGTATGAGATTGCAGAGCGTCGTCTTTCCTCCTCCGGAGGGGCCTACGATAGCAACGGTTTTTCCCTTTGGGATGTTCAAATGAATATTGTTCAGCACATGGTGCCGGTGATCGTAGCTGAAGGATACATTCTCAAAAACAATATCTCCTCTGACTTGTGTAAGTTCGACTGCGTCGGGATGATCCACGATATCGGGCTCCATTTCCATGATTTCCAAAAATCTTTCGAATCCTGTGAACCCTCTTTGAAACTGTTCTGTAAAATTGATCAGCTTTTCTATGGGATTCAGATAAATATTGATATACAAGATATATACGACAAGCTCTGAAGCATTTAATGATTGCGTGCTGATAAAGATTCCTCCTACAAAAATAACCGATAAATACAAAAGCCCCTGAAAGAAATGGTTTCCGCTGTAAAATTTGCCCATGATCAAATAGCTTGTTTCTTTCGTTTTTAGGAATTCTTTATTCCCCTGATGAAATTTTTCTCTTTCAACATCTTCATTCGCAAAAGATTTCACGACCCGAATCCCGGATAAACTGTCTTGGATTTGTGCATTGACATCTGCAATCTTCTCCTTGTTCCATGTGAATACCTTCTTCATCTTTATATTGTAAAAATAAGAAAAGATAATCATGATCCCTGTAAAAAATATCAAAAACAGCGTGAGCTTAAAGTTAATGTTCATTAATATGACAAATGCAC